>JANNAM010000224.1:0-8515 GCA_031384415.1 Bacteroidota bacterium | reverse complement strand
AAAAACATTTTTTTATTACCGGCAGACAACTCTGTACCAAACCATTGCAAAAAAGTAGGGGAATCTTTTCTTAAATCCACAATCACATCATACACGGCACCTGCAATGCACCTCACCAGTTTTATTTCGGTAAATGGCGGCAACTGGTAATGCATCCCCCTTACTGTTCCTTTGGTTTTTGTAAACGAATGATTCATCTGCACCCATTCTTTATCAAATCCAATTTCGGCAAATTCACTTTTGCAATATGTACGGGCAAACCATCCTCTTTCATCTTCAAAAAGATTCAAATCTATTGTATAACTTCCTTTCAAAGATGTTTCGGTAAATTTCATTGCTGCTGATAAAGTTTTATCTGTGCTATTGTGAAATTAAAAACAGTTTCTGCAGTTTGCTTATACCAGTCAATTGTCCATCTAATTGCTTCTTTGCTTTTAAGTTTTGGCTGCCAGTTTAATTCATTGTTTGCTTTTGTTATATCCAGTTGCAATAATCCTGCTTCATGCAGTTGCGAAGCATCTGATTTATCAATCCATTCTCCGGTGCCCCAGCATTCAATAGCAGTTTTCACCAAATCTTTCACGGA
The DNA here is from genome assembly GCA_031384415.1 of Bacteroidota bacterium. Lineage (GTDB taxonomy): Bacteria > Bacteroidota > Bacteroidia > Chitinophagales > Chitinophagaceae > Ferruginibacter. Next base: position 7,929 of record JANNAM010000224.1, on the reverse strand, counting down.
CAAATGATCGTTGGGCAATGGCCCAAAATTATATGCACCTGAAAATTTCACTGCTTCTTCATTTAACAACATGCCTGCAGTCAAATAACCACTTAAAGGCTCCAGCACATGCTGCCATGGCCTTACTGCGACCGGGTTTCTTACTTCAACTGGCTTGGCTGCAATCAAAGAACGGACAATGTCGGGGACGATTCTGTCTTTACTCCAGTCTCCGCCGCCAATTACATTGCCAGCTCTTACACTTGCGATGGCTTTTTGATGGATGGAATATTTTGCTGGGTTAAAAAAAGAATTGCGGAAAGAACTTACTACAATTTCTGTAGCTGCTTTGCTTGCACTGTAAGGATCGTAGCCGCCAAGTACATCATCTTCCCTGTAATGATAGTTTGTTTCTTTATTCTCATAAACCTTGTCAGTGGTAATAACAATTACCGTACACTTGCCAGGTAATTTACCTACTGCTTCCAGCAAATTAGCTGTGCCAATTGCATTCACTTCAAAAGTTTCGGATGGAATTTCATAAGATTTTCTTACCAGGGCCTGTGCCGCTAAATGAAAAATAAAATCTGGCTGGAAGTTTGCAATTTCCAATCCCAGTTTTTCTTTATCCCTTATATCGGCAATAACACTTTCAAATGCTATTTTGGAAGAAACAATATTGAATAAATCCTTTTCATCTTCAGGTGCAAGTGCATAGCCTTTTATTTTAGCGCCCAGCAAATGAAGCCATGTAATGAACCATGCACCTTTAAAACCTGTGTGGCCGGTCACAAAAATTTTTTTTCCGCTATAATAAGATGTGAAATTATTTACCACACTTTCCATTTTGCATTGTTCGTTTTCCAAAGTTCTTCCAGTTCAATTTTATCTCTCAATGCATCCATACATTTCCAAAATCCTTTGTGCTGAAAAGCTGCTAATTGTTTTTCGGCAGTTAACTTTTCCAATGGTTCATCTTCCCACATCATATCGTTCATGTCGTATTAAATAAAATCAAAAACGGCAGGTTTTAAAATAAAAAAACCGCCATTAATCCATTTATGTTCGTCCTTTGATTTTTCTTTAAATGATAAAACCTCGCCACCCTTTCCTAAATCCATACCTCCAAAACGGGCTTCTAACTGAACAGATGTAACTGTTGCAATTTTATTATGTGCTTTGTGAAAAGCAAGCAGGTCTTTTAAATTAACATCGCAAACACCATCGCCGTAGGTAAGCATAAAATCTTCATTGCCTATATATTTTTGAACTTGTTTAAGGCGGCCTGCCGTTTTTGTAGTCAATCCGGTTTCCACCAATGTTACTTTGAAAGGTTCTGAACTGGTACCATGTATTTCAGTCATGTTATTGGATAAGTCAATGCTAATGTCGGAATTATGAAGAAAGTAATTCATGAAATACTCCTTAATTACATATCCTTTGTATCCAAGGCAAATAATAAAATCGTTAAACCCATAATGACTGTATATTTTCATGATATGCCACAGTATAGGTTTTCCGCCAATTTCAACCATCGGTTTTGGGCGTATATCAGTTTCTTCACTAATCCTTGTTCCCATACCGCCTGCAAAAATTACTACTTTCATTAATAGTGAGTTATTTTGGCCAAAAATAGAGCTTTTGCCTCAAGTATTTTTGAATTGAGCCTGAATTTTATGAATTGAGTGTAATAGTCATGTAAATCAAAAGCAGCATAAGGATTTTGCTGAATCACTTTGTCTAAATTTTCTAATCCAAATTGATTTGCACTGTTAAAATCTTTAATAAAACTTTCTGGTAATTTTTTATTACTTACCCAGGCTGCAAACACAAAAGGCAGGCCTGTCATTTCTTTCCAGGCTGCTCCTAAATCATACACATATTTTGTTTGTGAGCGGAGCGACAAAGCCCTGTCGCCAATTACCAATGCTGCAGTTGTACCAGTGATGTTGTTTTCAAAACCCGGTTCAGCATCTTTAATTACCGGAGAAATTTTCCAATGTTCCTTTACAAGGATTTTTAACAGCGCCGCCGAAGTTCGGCTTTGATAATCCAGCAAAATAGTTCCAATTTGCTGCAGCGGAACATCACTTAATAAACAAACACTTGCCACTTCGCCATCGCATGCAATACAATAATCTGAAATGATATAATGCTCTTTTAAAGACGGGATAGTTGCAACGGGAACCAGGCCAATATCAATTTCATCATCAATAAGTTTGGCAGCAATGTTTGCAGGATAATCAATTATCAAATCAACTTCGGTTTGCATCAAGCCCTGTCCAAATCCGTAAATGAGTGGCTTGGTGTTTAAATAGCTTACCGCTCCTACTCTTATCTTATGTTTCTTGCCCTTGTTCCCCATAGGGGAATTGTCAGCCTCAATATTTTTATGATTCATTACTGCAAAGATACGCAGCCGCAGATATTATTTCGGCTATGTAGTAATATCTTTGCTGTAATCAACTTAATCATGGAATTATCAAATCTTACTGCTATCTCCCCTATTGACGGACGCTACCGCAAACAACTGCATCATCTGGATGAATACTTCAGTGAATATGCTTTAATAAAGTACCGGGTGCTGGTAGAAGTGCAGTATTTTTTGTTTTTAGCTGAAAAGAAATTTTTTAAAGCAGACGTTAAATTAAAAAAACAATTAGCAGGTATTATCGAAAACTTTTCTTTGGCAGATGCAGAAAAAATAAAGCAGACAGAAGCTGTCACCAATCATGATGTGAAAGCTGTTGAATATTTTTTAAAAGATGAACTGGAAAAATTGGGTGCAGGCAATGTAAAAGAATGGGTTCATTTTGGTTTAACATCGCAGGATATTAATAACACTGCTATCCCTTTATTGTGGAAGCAGTCCATTGAACTGGAATACCTGCCAGCCATTATTAATTTGCAGCACAGTATTTACAAACTGGCAGAACAATGGAAGAACATTCCCATGCTTGCCCGAACGCATGGGCAACCAGCAAGCCCAACAAGACTGGGGAAAGAGTTAATGGTGTATGTGGAGCGGCTTGAAAACCAGATTCAACTGTTCAGCTATATTCCTTTTATGGCAAAGTTTGGCGGCGCCACCGGAAATTTTAATGCCCATCATGTTACCTTTCCAAAATACAACTGGGTAAAATTTGCCAATGATTTTTGCGAAAACAAACTTGGATTGCAACGCCAGCAATACACTACACAGATAGAACATTATGATACGCTGGCTGCTCATTTTGATGCCATCAAAAGAATCAATAACATTTTTATTGATTTTTGCCGGGATGTTTGGACATACATCAGCACAGATTATTTTAAACAAAAAACAAAAAAAGGCGAAGTGGGTTCATCGGCCATGCCCCATAAAGTAAACCCCATTGATTTTGAAAATGCCGAAGGTAATTTGGGAATTGCAAATGCCATATTGGAACATCTTTCATCAAAACTTCCAGTATCAAGGCTGCAAAGAGATTTAACAGACAGTACAGTTTTAAGAAACATCGGCGTACCAATTGCCCATACCATTCTTTCCATTAAATCAATTGAAAAGGGATTAGGAAAATTGGTTTTAAATGAAAGCAAACTGAACCAGGATTTAGAAAATAACTGGGCTGTAGTTGCCGAGGCAATACAAACCATTTTACGCAGAGAAAATTATCCGCAGCCTTATGAAGCCCTCAAAGAATTAACAAGAGGCAAGGCTACCATTGATAAAAAAGCAATTCAGCAGTTTATTTCCACTTTAAAAGTTTCGGCACAGGTAAAAAAAGAATTGAAAGCTATTACACCTTTTAATTACACCGGTATCTGATTTTCTTACTTATGTATCTCACTCGTAAAATGAAATTCAATATCAGGATTATTCTGCCTTTCGGTATTTAAAAACCATTCGCTTTGTGCAAGGTAAACAGTATGCCCGTCTTTGTCTTCGGCAATATTGGCCTGTTTGTAACGGGTAAAATCATCCAGCTTCTTTTGATCTTTACTGGTAAGCCAGCAGGCTTTATAAAACGGCAGCGAATTCATTTGCACCGATGCACCATATTCCTGCAGCAGCCGGTATTGAATTACTTCAAACTGCAATTCGCCAACACAACCAATAATTTTTTTTGTGCCGCCAAACTGGGTAAACAACTGTGCTACGCCTTCATCTGTTAACTGTAATAAACCTTTTTCAAGTTGCTTGGTCTTCATCGGGTCTTTGTTCACCACTTCTTTAAATATTTCGGGAGAGAAAGAAGGAATGCCGGTAAAATAAAAATCTTCTCCCTCAGTCATCGTATCGCCAATTTTAAAATTGCCCGTATCAAACAATCCCACTACATCTCCGGGATAAGCATCTTCAATTACTTCTTTTTGCCTGGCCAAAAATGAATAAGGATTACTGAAACGTAAATCCCTTTCCATACGAACATGATGATAATACTTGTTTCTCTCAAACCTGCCGCTGCAAACCCTTAAAAATGCAATCCTGTCCCGGTGCTTGGGGTCAAGGTTGGCATGTATCTTAAAAATAAAACCGCTGAATTTATCTTCTTCCGGCTTTACATCACGTAAAGTAGTATGGCGTGGCCTTGGCGTTGGCGCAATGCGTACAAAAGTGTCCAGCATTTCTTTTACACCAAAATTATTAACCGCACTTCCAAAAAACACCGGGGCCGTTTTTCCACTCAGGTAATCTGCTTCATTTAATTCGCCGTACACTCCATCAATCAGTTCCACATCGTCCCTTAATGTTGCAGCATCCTTCTCACCTATTTTAGAATTTAGAATTTCTGAATTTAAATCTTTTATCTCCACCACATCTTCATCATTTGCTTTTGTGCCTGCAGTAAATAATACCAAACTTTTTTTATGCAAATCATACACTCCTTTAAAATCTTTACCGCTGTTGATAGGCACAGTCATCGGGTGCAACTGAATCTTCAGTTCATTTTCAATTTCCTCCAGCAAATCAAAACGGTTTTTGCCATCCCTGTCCATTTTATTAATAAAAACAATTACCGGAGTGCTACGCATGGCAATTACTTCCATCAACCTTCTTGTTTGTGCTTCCACACCATTTACACTGTCAATCACCAGCACTACACTGTCCACCGCTGTCAATGTGCGGTATGTATCTTCTGCAAAATCTTTGTGGCCGGGTGTATCCAGCAGGTTAATCAAATGCCCGTCATATTCAAAAGTCATTACACTGGTTGCCACACTAATGCCACGCTGCCTTTCTATCTCCATAAAATCGGAAGTGGCGTGTTTTTTAATCTTATTGCTTTTAACAGCGCCTGCAGTTTGTATGGCGCCACCAAACAACAGAAATTTTTCTGTTAAGGTAGTTTTACCGGCATCGGGGTGAGAGATGATGGCGAATGTTTTACGTTTGTTTATTTCGTTGATGTATTTCATTTTTTGTAACCAGCATTTTATCACTGATTGAACCGCAGTGGCGACGCTCCGTTCAACATTTAATTATCTGTTTAGCTTTTTTCGCCGCAAAGGTAAGGGTTGAGAAATAAAGCTGAAAAAGCCCCGCAATGGCGGAGACAAAAATTATATCCCATAATAATTTCATTTCCTACTTTCACAAAATGAACCCGGTTACTGATTTAAATTTTATTGCTGCAAAAGCAGCAGAAAACGAAGAGGAGAATGATTCGTTCAGGCTTTTTCTTAAAAACAGCAGCAGCAAAAAGGTTGATGAACTTGTTCATCAGCTAAATGATGAAATTTCGTCACAGATTGACTGCACCCAATGCGGCAATTGCTGTAAGAGTTTAATGATTAATGTATCAAATAACGAGGCTGAAGAACTTGCTGCACATTTACAATTAAGTGTTGCAGCTACAAAAGATAAATACCTGGAAGAAAGCATGAGTGGCGCAATGATAATAAAAACTATACCCTGTTCTTTTTTGCATGAAAAAAAATGTACCATTTATGAAAACCGCTTTACCGGTTGCAGAGATTTCCCTCACCTGCACCAACCAAACTTTACTTCCCGGCTTTTTGGCATACTGATGAATTACCAAACCTGCCCGATTATATTTAATGTAGTAGAAGAATTGAAGATGGAGCTTGGTTTTAAAAACAAGTTTTAGTTTAACTTTATCTAAATTATTTTCATGAATCTTGATTTGAAAGGTAAAACAGCTGTTGTATGTGGAAGCACACAAGGGCTTGGTTATGCAAGCGCTGTTGAACTTGCCATGCTTGGCGCTAATGTAATATTAATGGCACGCAATGAAACCAAACTGCAGGAAGTTATCAAAACATTAGATACATCCAATGGCCAACAGCATAATTACCTGGTTGCCGACTTTGCCAATTCAACAACAGTAAAAGAAGCCATAACAAAATTTGTGGCAGCAGGAAATATTGCTCACATCTTAATAAATAATACCGGTGGCCCGGCTGGCGGTCCGGCATTAACAGCAACTACTGATGATTTTTTGCAGGCTTTTAATAACCATCTTATCTGTAATCATATTTTAACGCAGGCATTAGTGCCGGGGATGAAAGCTGCTGGTTTTGGAAGAATTATCAATGTAATTTCTACGTCGGTAAAAATGCCAATACAAAATCTGGGGGTCAGCAATACCATCCGGGGCGCTGTAGCAAGCTGGGCAAAAACACTGGCAACAGAACTGGGTGGTTTTGGTATAACTGTAAACAATGTGTTGCCGGGCTTTACCAAAACATCACGGGCCGATTATGTGATTGAAAAAAAGGCAGAAGAAACCGGAAAAACAAATGCAGAAGTTTTAAAAGCACTGGTATCAGAAATACCGGCAGGCCGGATTGGTAACCCCGAAGAATTTGGCGCTGCTGTTGCTTTTTTGTGCAGCCCTGCTGCGGCTTATATCAATGGCATCAATCTTCCGGTTGACGGAGGAAGACTGGGATGTTTGTAAATCCCTTATCCCCCAACCCTCCTAAAGGGATATTATTATAGCGAAATATGAATTATTAATAAACTGGTAAACATGAAACTCATCGCTCATAAAATTATTATTGCTGGTACATTATTATTTTTATTAAATGCCTGCAATTCAAAAAGCAAAAAAGATTTAATCGTTAATTCATGGAGGCTTACCGATACATCCGACAGCATCCCCGACGAAAGAAAAAAAGCAATGTTTCAAAATGCTGTGATGCTTTTTGAGAAGGATGGCAGCTTTAGTTTAAGTGGCCCCGGCGGATACCAGGGCGGCAGTTATGAAATAAGCGACGACGGGAAATTACTTACCATAATTGACCCTGGTGGCAGACCACATGAAAATGAAGTCACTATTCTTACCAAAGAGAAATTAATTATTAAGGATATTGCTACAGGAAAAAGCTTAACTGCAGTTGCAGATAAATAATATTTTTTTAGTTTTAAATTTTTGTAATGAAAAAGAACTTACTGCTGCAGGCCTGTTTAATACTTGCCTGCAATTTGTCTCATGCACAATTCTTTCAAAAAGACTCTGGCCTTGCCCATACTTTTTCTATTGTTGCAAGAGATGCAAAAACCGGGGAAATGGCAGTGGGTGTACAAAGCCACTGGTTTAGTGTAGGCACAGTTGTTTCCTGGGGCGAAGCAGGTGTTGGCATGGTAGCCACTCAGTCTTTTGTTAACAAAAGTTATGGTATAAAAGGATTGGCACTGATGAAGCAGGGAAAAACTGCTCCAGAAGCATTGAAAGAATTACTGGCGCAGGATGAAGGCAGGGAAGTAAGGCAGGTGGCAATGATTGATACAAATGGAAATGTAAATGCCTACACAGGAAAAAACTGTATTGATTATGCAAGTGATATTGTTGGCAAAAATTATTCGGTGCAAAGTAATATGATGCTGAATGGTAAAGTTTGTCCTGCCATGGCAAAAGCTTTTGAAGCAAGCGAAGGAAAGCCTTTGGCAGAGCGGGTTTTGCTTGCATTAAAAGCAGCACAGGCTGCAGGTGGCGATATACG
>JANNAM010000193.1:0-42178 GCA_031384415.1 Bacteroidota bacterium | reverse complement strand
AAATGTTTGTGGAGACTTGTATTCAATATTTAATTATTGATGCTTCATTGTATGAAAGAGAAGACGGTGCTAAATGGGTGATGAGTCCGCCACTGAGAGAAAAGAAAGACCAGGAAACTTTGTGGGCAGGAATAAATCAGGGACTTGTGCAAGTTGTTGCGACAGACCATTGCCCTTTTAAGCTTGAGCAAAAATTAATGGGCAAAGATGATTTTAGTAAAATACCCAACGGACATCCTGCAATTGAAAACAGGATGGAATTATTATTTAGTGAGGGTGTTGCAAAAAATAAAATCACTTTGAACAAGTATGTTGAAGTTGCCTGCACCAATCCTGCAAAAATATTTGGCATGTTCCCCCGCAAGGGAACTATTGCAGTGGGCAGTGATGCAGACATTCTAATTTTTGACCCTAATGAAAAACATACGCTCTCTGCAAAAACCCACCATATGAATGTTGATTACAGTGGCTATGAAGGCTGGGAACTTACGGGCAAAGTAAAAACAGTTTTATTGCGTGGAGAAGTGGCGATTGAAAACAATGAATGTAAAATTGAAAAAGGTTTCGGTAAATTTATAAAACGTAATAAAGTTGGAACCATGATTTAAAAGATTAGACTGATTCTCCTGATTGTTTTTTACTTATAGCAATCAGATAAATCAAGATTAATCATGGTTAAGACAAAAAATTAAATTAAAAATCTATGCCAAGAATCATTAAATCAGGGTTGATACAAATGTCTTTACCTAAAACAGAAGGTGAAGGAACCATTGAAGAGATCAAAGAAGCAATGGTGCAAAAACATATTCCGCTTATTGAAGAAGCCGGAAAAAAAGGAGTGCAGATATTGTGCTTCCAGGAAATTTTTAATACTCCTTACTTCTGCCCGGGGCAGGATAAAGCATGGTACGAAAGTGCAGAAACTGTTCCAGGCCCTACAACAGAACGAATGCAGGAGTATGCAAAGAAATACAATATGGTGATCATCGTTCCTGTATATGAAAAAGAACAGGCCGGTGTGTTGTATAATACTGCAGCTGTGATTGATGCAGACGGAACTTACCTTGGTAAATACAGGAAGAATCATATTCCTCATACTTCAGGTTTCTGGGAAAAATTTTTCTTTAAGCCTGGTAATTTGGGTTATCCTGTTTTTCAAACAAAGTATGCAAAGGTGGGAGTGTACATTTGTTACGACCGCCATTTTCCTGATGGCGCAAGATGTTTGGGATTGAATGGGGCCGAGATTGTTTATAATCCTTCTGCAACTGTTGCAGGCTTATCTCAATATTTATGGAAACTGGAGCAACCAGCACATGCAGCAGCCAACGGATATTTTATGGGCTGTATCAATCGTGTTGGTGAAGAGAAACCCTGGAACCTTGGTAAATTTTATGGCAGCAGTTATTTTGTTGACCCAAGAGGGCAAATTTTTGCACAGGCAAGCGAAGACAATGATGAATTATTAATTGCCGATTTTGATCTGGATATGATTGAACAGGTAAGAAGTACCTGGCAATTTTTTAGAGATAGAAGGCCGGAGACTTATGGTAAATTGGTAGAGCTATAAAAACAGAACGCTGATTATTATGATTTTTAAGATCGGCGCAGATAAATCATAACAAATCATCATTATCATGAAAATCTGCGTTCCCCTTTTAATATAATTATATGGGAATAAGTAATAACAAATTATCTGCACAACAATACGCCGAAAACTTCAGCGATATTCATCCGCCGTTTGAAACGCACAATGCAGCATTGGTGGAAGCCAACCGTTGTTTGTTTTGTTATGATGCTCCGTGTATTAAAAGTTGCCCCACCGGAATTAATGTTCCAAAGTTTATTAAACAGATTACTACAGATAATATTAAAGGTTCTGCTCACACAATCTTTTTATCAAACATTATGGGTGCCGGTTGCAGCAAAGTTTGCCCGGTTGAAAAATTATGTGAAGGCAGCTGTGTTTTTAATTTAATGGACGAGCCACCAATTCCTATTGCCAAACTGCAGCGCTATAGTACAGAGAAAGCAATGGAAAAAAAATGGCAGTTGTTTGAACGAAAAAAATCAACCGGCAAGAAGATTGCTGTTGTTGGTGCAGGCCCAGCCGGTTTAAGTTGTGCTCATGTTTTATCAAGAGAAGGAATTGATGTAACCATTTATGAAAAAGAAAGCAAAGGGGGCGGGCTGATGACTTACGGCATTGCTGCCTATAAAGTAACGCCACAGTTTTGCGAAGATGAAGTGAATTATATTTTATCATTGGGAGGAATTGAAATTAAATACAACCAACAGTTAGGGAAAAACATTTCATTAGCTGAATTGCAAAAAAACAATGATGCCGTTTTTCTTGGTATCGGTGTTGGTTTGGCAAGGCAACTGGATATTCCCGGCGAAGATTTGGAAGGAGTGGAAGATGCAATACAATTTATTTATAATTTAAGAGCTAAAGGTTATTCTTCAATTCCTGTTGGAGATAAAGTTGCTGTAATTGGTATGGGTATGACGGCGATTGATGCAGCAACACAGGCAAAACGTTTGGGTGCAAAAGAAGTAACCATGCTTTACAGGAGAACACAGGAAGAAATGCCCTGCACTCAACATGAGTTGGATATTGCCATGCTGGATGGTTGTAAAATAATCTGGCTTGCTGCACCAAAAGAATTGAAGGGCGTTGAAGGAAAAGCATCTGAAATTGTTTGCACTGTTATGAAATTAGGCGAACCAGATGTAAGTGGCAGAAGAAGCCCTGTTGAAACGGGAGAAACATTTTCATTAGATGTTGATATGGTAATTAAAGCCGCAGGGCAAATGCCTTTTGAAAGTTTAGTAGAAGAATCCAAAATTCAAAATTCAAAAGGCAAAATAAATGTAGAAGTTGCAGCGACAAATATCAAAGGGGTTTTTGCTGGTGGCGATTGTGTGAATGGAGGTAAGGAAGTGGTGGATGCGGTACAGGCGGGTAAAGATGGAGCCGCTTCAATACTATCATATCTTGGAATTAAAAATTAAGAATGAGCAATACTCATTTTGACTTTTAATTTTTTACTTTTTAATTAAACCACAATGGCAAACATATCTTCAAATTTCCTCGGCATAAAATCTCCCAATCCATTTTGGCTGGCAAGTGCACCACCAACAGATAAAAAAATAAATGTACTCCGTGCTTTTGAAGCAGGCTGGGGTGGTGTGGTTTGGAAAACACTGGGCAGCCAGGTAAAAAATGTTTCATCAAGATATTCGGCAGTTGATTACGGTGGCCAAAGGGTAATGGGTTTCAATAATATTGAACTGATAAGTGACCGGCCACTAGAAATTAATTTAAGAGAGATAACAGAGTGTGTAAAATTATTTCCCGACAGGGCAATGATTGTTTCACTAATGGCAGACAATGATAAAAAAAGCTGGCACGAATTAATAAAGAAATGTGAGGATGCCGGTGCCCATGGTTTTGAATTGAATTTTGGTTGTCCTCACGGAATGACAGAGCGTGGTATGGGTGCAGCCGTTGGGCAAGACCCTGAAATTGCCTGCATGGTAGTAGAATGGGTAATGGAAGCGGCAACGATTCCTGTAATAACAAAATTGACTCCCAATGTGCATTCAGTTGTGCCTACAGGCCGTTCTGTTGTAAAAGCAGGAACGAATGCGTTGTCTTTGATTAATACAATTCAATCTGTAACGGGTGTTGATTTAGATACGCTGGTGCCCAATCCTTATGTGGCAGGCAAATCTGTTTTTGGTGGCTACTGTGGCCCGGCAGTAAAACCCATTGCATTAAAAATGCTCACCACCATTGCACAGGATGAACTGACAAAAAAAGTTCCCATCAGCGGCATTGGCGGCATCAGCACATGGAAAGATGCGGTGGAGTTTATGTTACTCGGCGCAAGCAATGTGCAGGTTTGCACAGCAGCCATGAAACATGGTTTTAGAATTATAGAAGATATGTGCGAAGGGCTGAATAACTGGATGGATGAAAAAGGATTTAAAACCCTGGACGATTTTATTGGCAAATCAGTTGACACCATCACTCATTGGGAAGACCTTGACATTAACTATCATCACATCGCCAAAATCAATCAGGACAAATGTATCCATTGCGGCCTTTGTTATATTGCTTGTGAAGACACTTCTCACCAATCTATCAATCTTGAATATGGCAAACCATATAATACTTATACAATAAAAGAAGAAGAATGTGTGGGTTGCAATCTTTGCCAGTTGATGTGTCCCGTTGATGATTGCATTACCATGGAAGAACACCGTGTAGCTCCTGAGTATATCAATTGGGTGGAGTGGCAAAAAAGAGGATTGCCGTTGAATGATCATTAATTTTTTCAGTTATCATCTTTTTACTACCCATTTTGTTTTAGCAACAAGATTTGTGTTTTCTTATGATGCTTAGTTATACCTTACAGCCCCAACAAAAAAATGCATGATCAGATTAGAATATTTTGGCAGTGATGACATTCATCAATTGATGGAATGGATACAAGATGAAGAAACTTTAATGAACTGGTCAGGTGCATTGTTCAGTTTTCCGCTTACACAGGATAGCATGGAATGGTATATCGAAGATGTAAATGACATCAGCAGCTCCGAAGCATTTATTTACAAAGCAATAGAAGAAACAACCGGCGAAGTTGTAGGCCATATTTCTTTAGGCGGCATCAGCAAAAAAAATAAAGCAGGAAGAATCAGCAGAGTATTGGTTGCGCCGCAAAGCCAGGGAAAAGGTTATTGTTCACAAATGGTTAAGGCAGTTTTAAAAATAGCTTTCGAAGATTTGCACCTGCACCGCATTTGCCTTGGTGTATATGATTTCAATAAAGCAGCCATCCGCTGCTATGAAAAAGCCGGGATGGTTATTGAAGGTACCAACCGGGATTGTTTATTGTTTAAAGGCAACTGGTGGAGCCTTGTGGAAATGAGTATGCTGGAGGCAGAGTGGGCTGCAAAATAATTTTTGGGACAAGAGAGTTTTATCCATTATTCTTAACCACACTCTTCTGCGGTAGATCCAATGGGTAACTTTATACATTATGTATGTTAAACCCTTTTTGCTAAAACTGAAAATAAATAAATGAACTGCCGCTCTCCTGGCTCCATATCAATAACAGCAACATCACTGACCAGATAATTCCCAGCAGCCACCATGGTATTTTAGATGCAACATCCAGCACTTTCGTATTCCTCATCAGCCAGTGAAATATAACCATCAATGTAATAATTACTCCAACCTTTATAATTGCAAGTGTGGTCAATAACACAGTTCCCCCATGTGCTTGTCCAAACATAGATTTCAATAATTGCCATGACTTTGAAAAAGTAGGCGACCTGAAAAACACCCATGTAACATTTATAAGAAAGAAAGTAAATAAAGCGATGAAAAAATTCTTAAAAGATTTTGGTTTAAGAATTTCAGGGATCGGCCCAAGCACGCCCATTTCACCGGAAGGATTTACTGCAATGGCTTTTACCGGGTCTTTCCTGACATCAGCAATTGCTTTTTCAACCCATAAATAAAATCCATGCAATCCTCCCCAAACTACAAAGGTCCAGTTAGCACCATGCCAAAGGCCGCCCAGTAACATAGTGACCATCAGGTTAAAATACGTTCGGGCCTTGCCTTTTCTGTTACCTCCCAAGGGAATGTATAGGTAGTCTCGAAGCCATGCAGATAAAGTAATATGCCAACGTCGCCAAAAATCGGAGAAGCCAAGTGCTGCATACGGATAAAGAAAGTTTTGCGGCAATACAAAACCCAAGCAGGATGCTACGCCAATAGCGCAGGTACTGTAGCCGGCAAAATCAAAAAATATCTGTCCTGAAAAAGCCAATACACCTGTCCATGCATCTAATGAACTCAATTTATCTGATGTATTAAATACAGCATCTGCAGAACCTGATAACATACTGTCTGCTAAAACAACTTTCATAAACAAACCCAGCGACAGTAAAAATAATCCTTCCATTAATTGTTTTTGTGTAGCCTTCCTTTCTTTTTCAAATTGAGGAACTAATTGCGGCGGACGAACAATTGGTCCGGCAACCAGGTGTGGAAAGAAAGTAACAAACAAAGAAAAATCAAGTATAGATTTAACTGGTTCGCTTTTTCTTTTATACATATCAATAGTATAACACAAAGTGGTAAACGTGTAGAAAGAAATGCCCGCCGGCAAAATAATATTTGGTTTTGCAGGATGAAAATCGCCGCCTAGTAAATTAATAAGATGTGTAAAATTCTCCAGCAAAAATCCACCATATTTAAAAAAGCAGAGCATTCCCAGGTTGCCGATAAGACTAATCACCAACAATAATTTTCGTTTGTGTTTATTTTGCTGGTTATATAATGCCCTTCCAACAAAATAATCCACTACGGTAGAAAGCCAAAGCAGCAAAATGAAGGGAGGATTCCATGCAGCATAAAAAATATAGCTGGCTAATAGGAGGTTTATCTTTTTTACTTTCCATGGAAAAGGCATGTTATGCAAAATAAGCATAACAATAAAAAAAGCAATAAAGGTATAAGAGTTAAAAAGCATGAGCAGTTGTATTAACGGGTGAGTATTATTTTACAGGTGCAGGTAATTTTGGAAAAGCCCAGCCTTTTTCTTCATTTAATATCCTGATGAATTCTTTCGTAAATACAATTGCATCAGGTTGGCTTAAATGTGAATTCTCCGGACATTCAAAATGATCAATGACCGGGTAATCTGCATAATGAATGCCGGGGCATTGAGTGGCGTTAAGCAATTTGTCCCAATATTTATCCCTTGGGTAACCCATTTTTTCTCCCATCAAAAAACCGCCGCTGGAAGGTGTTCTCACAAATAATACTTCACCACCTCTTGTTTTAATTTTATCAACTGCTGTTTTGATGGATGTAAATACAGAGTCTAAACTAGCTCCTGATAAAGGGGGATCTTTACTCATTTTTGCGAAAAATAGCCAGATGTTTTTTACCTCATTTCGCAGGTTAGTATCAGCAACAAACTTACTGGTCATATATTCCTGCCGGTTAAATTTTACTCTTCCAAAATCTGGTGGAAAGATGGGAAATTGAAACACATCTTTCCGATTGGGTACATGCAGGTTGTCTAATGTTGCGTTAAGAGAGAGCCTTTCTTTATCTAAAAATGCCAGGTTCGATTCTAGGAAGTGATTTAATTGAAAACTTGCTTTTTGTGCAGGGGTGCGGTCTTTATAATATTTAATATTTTTTACCGGGGTTTCCGCATTGCCTGGGCTCATAGAAAAAAATAATACTTCTGTAACATCAACTACCAGGCGGCCCTTAAAGTTTTTGTCATCGGCAAGGTTTTGTAAAACTGGAAGGGGAGTACTTCCTACACAAGCAAGCTGGATTGCATGATTACCTGTACTGGCTTCCCATGTATCAATATCCAGATCAAATTTTATTCGGGATGAACCAATAAATACAGTTGCCTTATCAGCAGGCTCATACACCATCCTGCGTTTGTCTGACCACAACGCAGGGTCATCATCATAAGTAGTTTCAAAACCTTTACTCCGTACATACATTTCCCAACATACTACTGCTGTTACAACAACTAGTAGTGTCATAATGCCGGTTTTGATAAAAGAAGCTGTGTTCATTTTTACACTATTTAATGAATCAAATAAAATAAACTGGAGTGAATTGCCTTGTAAAATGTATTTACTATCACTGGCGGCGAATGCGCCAACTAAAAAATTCTGTCCGGTTAAAGATAGCTACCTCAAATGGTAAAACATAGCATTTAATCACAAATATTTATACTTCTACTTTGGGTAAACTCCATTTAAACTTTACAGCGGCCAGCCTTATCGCTATAATAAGTAATGATGCTGATAATAGCACACCATATATCAGCCAGGTGGGTATATTTTAGCAACAAATAAACTGCGGCACCGACAAGGCACGCCGTAGCATAAATTTCTTTCCTGAAAATTTGTGATAACTCATTAATCAGTGTATCTCTTATTACACCACCCATTACTGCAGTAAATAGTCCCATAATAACAGCCGCCAACGGGGCAACATTTAAAGCCAGCGCTTTTTCCATTCCTATGATTGTATAAATAGCAATACCAATCGTCTCAAACACCAGCAGTATTTTTGGAATTTTAACCAGTTGCTTATTAAATAAGATAGTAAGAATGACACCTGTACTGATTGCAATTAAATAATTATTATCTGCCACCCATGCAATAGGATGTGCATCCAAAATAATATCCCTTAGTGTGTCGCCGCCAATGGCCGTTGCAAAGCCAGTAAAGCTTAAGCCAAATAAATCCTTATACATATTTTATCTGAAGCTGCCAGAGCGCCCGATATGGCAAACATGGCCACAGCAAAAAGGTTAAAGTAATAGCTGAGCATACAATTGAATTTTAAACCAAGTTACAAAAGAAAGCTGCTGGTTTTTGTTGACTGATTAAGATATATCAGAGGTTCTGCAGTAAAAAGTGTAAATTCACCAGCCTTGCTTATCTGGCTTTTTTCTTTTTTATTCAATCGCTTCTTTTCACTAATAAAACATATCGTTATTATGCTTGCTAATCTCTATATAGTACGTCATGGAAAAGTAAATACAGATGAAAAAATCCGGGGAGAATACCTGCACCTGAATGATGAAGGCAAAGCATTTGCTGTTTACCTTGACAAGCATTTTAAAGACATTTATTTTGACCATATTTTTTACCAGTCAACCGATATAAAAACCAGCGACCCCTACAACCGCTGCCGCAACACCATACATGGTATGAAGGGTGTAAAGTCGGAGTTTGATAAAACACATTTCAGCAAAGTGCTTGAGGAGTTAAATGATGAAGGGTCGGGTGTTCAAAATGTGATGATTTGTTTCAGGGCCGAAGCATTTTATTTATTAAGCAGTATTATTAACCCGTCCTCAGAAGAGGAATTCAGTAAAGATTATAACCGTATATTTCAATACCAGTTTGCCAAAAACAATTACAAGTTCATTGGTAAATTCAGTGCAAACCAGGTTGTGTAGCCTGCCCTTTCATTTACTGCTTAGCCCGACCAAAACAAATTTTAATACATTTAAAAGGAGGCAACAAAACTTACCCTTTTAAACACAAGATCATTGTAAACATTATTTCCGCATCATCTGTTGTGCTGCAAAACGGATTGCAAAAACTAATCTTTTACCAGGTTCCTTTTAATCATTGCATCTGTAAAAGGAAATGTTACCGTTAACACACAGCCATTAGAAGGTTGCGAAACAAAATCGGCTTTGCCCTTGTAAGCCGTCGCCCTGTCTTTGATATTGGCAATGCCAATACCCTGCCTTTTTTTTGAGGTATCAAAACCAACCCCGTCATCGGCAATTGTAAGAATAACGGATTGTTTGTTTTGCGAAAGCCTGATATTAACTTCTGATGCGCCGGCATGTTTTAAAACATTATTCAGTTGTTCCTGCAGTATCCTGAACACATTCAGCTTGAATTTGTCATTCACTGAGTATTCTTTAAAACTATCCAGCACACAGCATATTTTTACCGGGTTCACTTCCATAATATCTTCAGTAAGGCTTTCTATTGATTCGCAAAGCCCCAGGTTTTTAATAGCATCCGACCTAAGCCCTTTGGTTAATTTTCTTATTTCTTCAATAGCAGTAAGAGTGTATTCAGAAGAGCGGTTTAAATACATTTCACTGTTCTTTCCGCCACGCTTTGCCATTTCAATATACATCTTGGAAGCACCCAGCAACTGGTTGATATTATCATGCAGTTCTTTTCCTATATCCGACCGTTCTGTATCTTTTGCATCTTCTGCAGCCTCTGCAATCTGTTTTTCTTTTAACTTAATTTCATGTTTCAGCTTTTCTTCCAAAACTCTTTCATTAGTAATGTCATGCATGGACCCAATCATGCGGTATGCTTTTCCATTGACATCCCTCATAATAATGCGGCTGCTTAATACATTAACAACAGAATTGTCGGCTCTTAAAAAACGATAACTTACTTTCCAGTCGGTTGCATCAGAGGCAAGCATTCTGAAATAATCTGTCGTTACAGCATCTTTATCATCTGGATGAATATGGCTGGCCCAGTTATCAGCCGGTGTCATATTGCTGGATAATTTGTAACCAAATTTTTTTTCGTAAGCATCGCTGATAACAACTTTGTTTGTAAATAAATCGCAATCGAACAAAACATCGGAGGATGAATTGAAGATGAGATTAAATTTTTCTTCGTAAGCAGCTTTGGCGGATATTTCTTCTTCCAGCTTTTTTTCCAGTTCGCTTTGGCGGCTAAGATCCTGCATGGCACCTATCATACGGTAAGCCTTTCCATCGGCATGGCGGATGATACTTGCCCTTACATATACCTTGGCAATCGAGCCATCAGCCCTTGTAACACGGTAGGCATGTTCCCAATGTGTGGTAGTTGATTTAATGTTGTCCTGCAGTTCTTTTATCACAGCTTCCTTGTCGTCGGGGTGAAGATAATTGACCCAGTCAGTAATCATATTGCCCTTGTTGTCTTTAATAACATAACCAAACAATTCTTCAAAGCCTTCGCCTAAAAACACTTCATTGGTTAATAAATTCCAGTCCCATATTACATCAAAAGAAAGCCTGGCTGCCAGCAGGAATTTTTCGCTGTCTTCTTCATGAATGCTAATTTGCGATCTCAGCTTCTTTTCAAGTTCCTGCAGCCTGCTTACATCCTGTGTGGCACCAATCAGTCTTATTGCTTTGCCCTGCTCATCCCTTATAATGCTTGCCCGGCTGATGGTGGATGCCACAGAACCGTCAAAGCGTTTCAGATGATAATTATCATTCCAGCTTTTGTTGCCCGGCAAAAGAGTCTTAAATATCCTTTTTTTAACCGTCTTTTTTTCTTCAGGCAAAAGGCAGTCTAAAAAATCATCGAAACTTACGGTGTTATCTTTCACATTATATCCAAATACTTCTTGAATACTATCGCCTGCATAAATTTTACCAGTAATTATATCCCAGTCCCACATTACATCGTAGGAAGCTTCGGCTATAAATTTAATCCACTTGTTATTATCTGCCAGCCTTGTATCCGATTTTGCCTGCGCCAGTAAAATATTGGCAGCAACTATTTTTTCTTTCTTTACATCAATTTTGTTTTGTTTTGATTTAGCCTGAATAATATTATCGGAAACTATTTTTTCGTTTTTTGTATCAATATTTTTTTGTTGCAGAATATGCTGACTCCTGTCTGCTATGCTTGTAATTGATTTTTCAACGCCATCTTTTCCGGTAAAAAGCGCAGACGTAATTTCAGCAGGAATTTTTTTACCCGATTTTTTTATGGCAGTCACATTTGCTATTGATTGTCCATCGGTTGTTCTTTGCTTCAGCATCTTTTTAAAACTGCTTTCGGCAATATCGAAGATTGCCTGCCTGTTTTTAGTTAATAATCCCTTTTTAGAATAACCCAGCAGTTTGCAGGCAGCGCTGTTAGCCATTATTATTTTTCCGCTACCGGCAGAGAAAATAATGTTTGCCTGTGCCGATTTATCAAAAGCAAGCTGGCAAAGTATATTATTGGCTACTGAAGCAGCGGGATTTTTGTTAATGCCCGGCTTACTTTTGTTAACACTTTTCTGAATTTTACTCATAGAAAATAATGTTGATTAGTAAGGTAGATATTATCCATGCAGGCATCTTACATAATTAATAATAATAGTTACATCATTCACAGGTTCTGTGCTTAAGCATGCCATTACCGGTTTTATAAACCTACCTTCCTAAAAATACATTTATGGAAAAAAGATTATTGGGAATTATTTTATCCCTGTTAGGAATTGTAGGCCTCATTTATGCTGGCGTAAGTTTTATGAATGGCGGAGAAGGAACAAGAAATATAAAAGCCATTATTTTTTCAGGTGTAATTGGGGCAATATTCTTTTTTGCAGGCATTGGCCTTATCAGGAATACTAAGGATAAGGCAACTTAATTACAGGTTATTTCTGCAGGCAATGTCAATGGCTTATTTTTGTTTTAAGAGAAAAATAATTATGAGCAACCAACTTGTAACAAAAATAAAAGCCATCATCACCGGCGCTACCGGCATGGTAGGCGAAGGCGTATTGCATGAATGCCTGCAGCATGATGACGTAGAATCTGTTTTAGTAATTAACCGCAAACCCTGCGGCGTTGTTCATCCTAAACTGAAAGAAATCATTCATGCCGATTTTCAAAATTTTGAAACAATAGCATCCCAGCTTGGAGATTACAATGCCTGCTTTTTTTGCCTGGGGGTTTCATCTGTTGGCATGAAAGAACCACAATTTTTTGATCTTACTTACACTTTGACCATGCATGTGGCGCAAACACTGGCCAAACAAAATCCTGCAATGGTTTTTTGCTACATCTCCGGTGCAGGCACCGACAGCACAGAAAAAGGAAGGATGATGTGGGCAAGGGTAAAGGGTAAAACAGAAAATGATTTAATAAAACTGCCTTTTAAGAAAGTATATAATTTTCGCCCAGGCGTAATAAAGCCCACCAAAGGATTAAAAAACACACTCGTATATTATAAATATTTTGGCTGGCTTGTTCCTGTAATAAAATTGCTTGCTCCCAACAGCATTTGCACCTTAAAAGAAATTGGCCTGGCTATGATAAATGTTGCAAGCCGGGGCAGCGAAAAACAGATTTTGGAAGTGAAGGATATTAAAGCGCTTGCAAAATAAAGACCTCTTAAAAAACTTCTGCTTAGTAATCAAACTCCTGAGGGTTTGTCGCCTCATAATCATCATCGTACTTAACAAAAAAACGGATGTAGAAAACACGGCTAAGGCGCATGAGCCAGGGCTGCAGCACTACAAGAAAGACAGCATTGAAAATGAGCCATCCAAAAATTCGGTTGTCATTTATTGAAATACCGATCAATAAAACCCAGGCAATAAAAGTGGCAACAGAAACCGCAAAAGCCAGTGCATAACTTATATAGCCGGTGCCGTACCAAAAGCCTGGTTCAAGGTCGAACTTTTGATGGCAAAGCTGGCAGCTATCAGGCATGCCGAGGATGTGGCTGAGTTTTAGATTGCGGTAAGTGCGGCTGTCGGTAAACATCTGCCCACGCCTGCAGCGGGGGCATTTCATAGTAAGGATGGCCCACCAGTAATTTGGTTTGGGGCGTTTTGTTTTATTCATGCCGCAAAGATAATTTATTAAAACCCGGCAGTTTACTTATTGTATTTCCATTTAAAAAATAACATTATCAAACTCATGATAAACACCATGCTGTTGGTATAAATTATGGCTGCATCTTTTACCAAAATACCATAGGCAAGCCACATGCTTACACCCAGTATGAGCAACAAAAGCATCGACAGGGATAAATCTTTAGCTGATTTTGTTTGCCATATTTTTACTACCTGTGGCAAAAAAGTAATAGAGGTAATGGTGCCGGCTGTTAAGCCTAATATTTCTATCGCAGTCATTTTTTTAGTTTAAGGGTGGAACAGTTTGTTTTTTTCTTTCGCCAATTTGCTGGCGCCACATGGCATAATACAATCCCTTTTCTTCCAGCAATGTTTCATGGCTGCCGGTTTCTACCACATCGCCTTTTTCCAATACATAAATTCTGTCGGCATGCATGATGGTGCTGAGGCGGTGGGCAATTAAAATGGTTATCTGTTCTTTTTGAGATGAGATGTCTTTGATGGTGTTGGTAATTTCTTCCTCTGTTAAAGAATCAAGCGCCGAAGTGGCTTCATCAAAAATTAATAAATGTGGCTTGCGTAATAAAGCACGGGCAATTGAAAGGCGCTGTTTTTCGCCACCGGAAAGTTTTAAACCTCCTTCGCCTATCATAGTGTCCAACCCTTTTTCTGCCCTTTCTACCAAATTGGTGCAGCTAGCTTTTTGCAACAC
Organism: Bacteroidota bacterium; assembly: GCA_031384415.1. GTDB lineage: Bacteria > Bacteroidota > Bacteroidia > Chitinophagales > Chitinophagaceae > Ferruginibacter. The sequence continues at coordinate 28,283 of JANNAM010000193.1, read as the reverse complement.
GTCTCTTAAATCGTTGTCGTTGGCAGCCGGGTTTACAAACATCAGGTTTTCTTTTATAGTACCGCTGAAGAGATTTGTATCCTGCGTTACAAAACCAATCTGGTTTCTCAAATCATCAAAACGTATTTCTGTTTCATCAAGGTTATTGTACAATATTTTCCCTTCCTGCGGCCGGTACAATCCGACCAATAATTTCATTAAGGTAGATTTGCCGCTTCCGCTTGGGCCAACAAAAGCAATCGTCTCGCCCACTTTTACATCAAAGCTGATGTTATCAATTGCTTTTTGCGAAGCCGTCTGATGTTTGAAGGCAACATTTTTAAAAGCAAGTGTTTCAATATTACCCAATGGTTTTGGATTAGCAGGATCAAGCTCAGGTTCTTTCTTCATCAGGGTATCAAAATTGTTAAGCGATGCTTCTGCTTCCCTGTAAGACAACAATATATTTCCTATTTCCTGCAAAGGGCCAAATACAAAGAAGGAGAAAATCTGCATGGTTACCAACTGGCCTGCATTCATCTCGCCTCCAAAAATGAGCCACATCAAAATAAAAAGAATTACCTGGCGCAATGTGTTAACCATTGTACCCTGAATAAAACTAATGCTGCGGATTCGTTTTACCTTTTTCAGTTCAAGCCCAAGTATCTTATAAGTATTTTTATTAAGCCTGCTTACTTCCTGCTGCGTAAGGCCGAGGCTTTTTACCAGTTCAATATTGCGGAGCGATTCTGTTGTGGAGCCTGCAAGTGCAGTTGTTTCCTTAACAATGTTTTTTTGAATGAGTTTTATTTTCTTACTGAGAAAATTGGTTATAATGGTTAGCACAAAAATGCCAACGAGGTAAGCAACAGGGATACTCCAGTGAATAAAAATGGCAGCATATACAAAAACAAATACCACTCCTATTATTACACCAAATAAAATGTTGATGAAATTAATCATGAATTTTTCCACATCGCTTCTCACTTTGGTTAATACAGACAAAGTTTCGCCGCTTCGCTGGTCTTCAAACTGCTGATAAGGAAGTTTCATTGCATGTTGCAAACCATCTGTAAAAACCCTGGCACCAAACTTTTGTATCACCACATTTAAAAAATAATCCTGAAAATTTTTTGCAATGCGGCTTATCATGGCAACAGATATAGAACAGATGAGAATGAACCATACACCGGGTTTTTCCCACGAAAAAGAATAAAAGAACCTGTCCCAGTCAAAGTTTTTAGAAGGAGGAATTGTGCTGCCCTGGTGGCTGTTAGCCAGGTTAATTAATTTACCCAACAGGATTGGATCAACAAGGGAAAAGCCAATATTTATGGCTGCAAGTGTTAAGGTAAGCACCACAAGCCATTTGTGTGGTTTTAGATATTTGAGTAAAATCTTCATAAACAGAATTTAAAAAAGAATGTTTGGAAGCATTTGGGTGTCAAATATCGTACAAGTTTGGATTATGTGACAAGATTGCAGGAATGAAAGGAAATTTCAGGGCATTGAACAAAAAAATTTAAGAAAGCGAAGCACTCCAGCTTAATTTATATTCTTCGTTACATTCCTTTATGCAGGTAAAAAGAAAACTGCTGGCAAAAGGCATCCGAATTAATTCCTTTTGATTATACTGAAATTCTACGGTGCCACTTACAAATGTTTCGGTCGAAGATGTTTCAAGCGCCTTCCATGGTTTTGGCACTTTGCTTTTGCAATAGCCTGCATCATTGTGTTTTTGTGCAAGTTTTTCCACCATATTTTCCAGCAAACCTGGTTTATCCAAGAAAGCGCTGATGTATAAATTTCTGTTCATGGTCTGGGTTTTTAACTGTTATATATCCATATATCAATTGGATGCCTGTTTTGTTACCCTTACCTAAAAGATTTTGTTAAAGCATAAAAGAAAAATGCAACCCCCGCTGGGATTGCATCTTTTTATTTTTTACCGGATTATTTTTTTAAGCCATCATTGCGATGAAAATGAATTGAATCCTGCATTTAACTCCGAACTCCTGACTAAAAACTACGAACTGTACTTTATCCTCCCCAGCCTTCCCTGTCTAAGCTCCGGTATTGAATGGCTTCTGCCAGGTACTCCGGTTTTATTTCTTCGCTGCCCGATAAATCTGCAATTGTGCGGCTTACTTTTAAAATTCTGTCATAGGCTCTTGCGCTAAGATTTAATTTTTCCATAGCAACCTTCAGTAAATTTTGTCCCACTGTACTAATGACACAAATTTCTTTCAGTTGTTTGCTGCTCATTTGTGCATTGGCATAAACGCCGTCGCTGTTTTTATAACGTTCGCCTTGTATTTCCCTTGCTTTAATAACCCGTTCCCTGATGCTGCTGCTTTTTTCAAATTGCACATCACTCGATAATTCGCTGAAGGCAACAGGCGTTACTTCCACATGCAAATCAATCCTGTCTAACAAAGGCCCCGAAATACGGCTGAGATATTTTTGCACAACTCCCGGCCCACAGGTACATTCTCTTTCGGGATGATTAAAAAATCCACAGGGGCATGGATTCATTGAAGCTATCAGCATAAAACTTGCGGGGAAATCCAACGCAATTTTTGCTCTTGAAATGGTTACTTTTCTTTCTTCCATTGGCTGGCGCATTACTTCCAGCACTGTTCTTTTAAACTCGGGCAATTCATCTAAAAACAAAACACCATTGTGTGCCAGCGAAATTTCTCCGGGCTGCGGATTGCCGCCGCCACCCACCAACGCAACATCCGAAATGGTATGATGCGGCGAACGGTAAGGGCGTTTTGAAATCAATGTTGCATTCTCCGGTAACTTGCCTGCAACAGAATGAATTTTTGTTGTTTCCAGCGCTTCCTGCAAAGTAAGCGGCGGAAGAATAGTTGGCAACCGTTTTGCCAGCATTGTTTTACCTGCACCCGGCGGGTCAATCAAAATGGCATTGTGTCCGCCGGCCGCAGCAATCTCCAAAGCCCTCTTAATATTTTCCTGGCCTTTCACATCACTAAAGTCAATTTCAAAATCGCTTTGTGCATGTGCAAACTCTTCTCTTGTATTTACAATGGTTGGTTCAATTGAATTTTCGTTTGCAAAAAATTCTATCACTTCATTGATATGGCCAACGCCATAAACATGCAGGTTGTTAACCATCGCAGCTTCTCTTGCATTTTGTTTGGGCACAAGCAGGCCTTTAAAATTTTCTTTGCGTGCCTGAATGGCTATTGGTAATGCTCCTTTAATGGGGCGTATTTCTCCATCCAGGCTTAATTCGCCCATGATTACATACTCACTTAATTTTTCGGAATTTTTTAGTTGCTCTGTTGCACCAAGGGTGCCAATGGCAATAGGCAAGTCAAAAGCAGTTCCGGTTTTTCTTATATCGGCAGGCGCAAGGTTTACCACTAATTTTGTTCGTGGCATAAAAAATTTGTTGCTCTTGATGGCGCTTTCCACTCTCTGCAAACTTTCTTTAACAGCACTGTCGGGCAGGCCAACAATAAAATAATCTTTGCCCTGGTTGTTTACACTAACTTCTACAGTGATAGTAATTGCTTCTACTCCGTAAACAGCGCTGCCATAGGTTTTAACTAACATGAAACTAATTTTGGCTAAAGTAAGAAAAGGTTTTTACAATTTCTCCAGCAACTCTACCACCCCTTCTTTCTTCAAAATTAAATAACCCAGCCGGTCGTTGCTGATGCCGTCTTTTAACTGGTAACCAAAATGCAGTTCGCCATTGGTAACAGAAGTTTCAAAATATTTGAAATGGATATTGGGATATTTTTTTAGCTCCTCTCCTATTTCGTATAAATGTGTAGAGAGAATAAACAAAGAGTTTTTTATTTTCAGCAGTCCTTCAATTACCGCCGAAGAACATTTCATCGCATCCTGCACATTGGTTCCTTTAAAAAGTTCATCTATCAGTATCAGCCATGTTTTCCCGTCGCTGATTTTTGTAACAGTGGCTTTAATACGCTGCACTTCATTATAAAAATAACTTTCGCCTTTTACTAAATTATCCACCACATTAATATTGCTTAGCAAGCCGTCAAACAAAGTAAGCCGCATTTGCTGCGCTGGCACACCCATGCCTGTATGAGCCAGAAAAACTGCGGCACCAACTGATTTTATAAAAGTGCTTTTGCCCGCCATATTAGCCCCGGTTAGAAATAAAAAATTTCCCTGTTTGTTTAATTCCACATCATAAGAAACGGGTTGCTGCAATAATAAATGATACAAGCCTTTGGTTTCAACAACCGGTTCATTGCTTTGCACAAACTGAGGAAACACCAGCCCGTATTGCTTTACTGCCTGCGCCATTCCATACCAGGCATCAAGTTGTGTGTAAATACCCAGCAGCTCCATCATATTGTGTTTGTAATGATAGCGGATGAAAGAAGCAAAATGCAATAGTTGCGGAATGGTTAACGCAGCAGCTTTGGGATTGTTTTCAATAATAATGAATTGTTCCTTCTCCATTATTTTTTTCGCCTGCAGCAATATTTTTTTTAACGGAGCAGGGTTGTCTTCTTTTAAAAAATTTGCAACCATCAGTTGCATGCCTTTAATAAAATCGAAACAATGCTGGGCAGAATATTTTACCAATGAAAAATCGGGGCCATGAAAATATTTGTAAGTAAAGGCAGATAACTTAGAAGGATTAGAAGGAATTTCATCAATAGTGGCTTCGTAAAATTTTTCTACCACCATTACGGTTCCGTTGCTTATCTGCAGCGGCCATTGATCATGTTTATTTATAATTAACTGCAGGGTTTGCTGTATGCCTTCTATTGCTTCAACGGATTTTAATGGCGTGCTGAAATCAATCCTCATTTGTTCCCTTCCGCCAATGGTAAGGCTTAAGTTCAGTTTGCTGAACAATGAAAACTCTTCTTCTGTATTAAAAATAGAAAGGTCGTTTAAAGTGGTTTGGTCTATTTGCATCGGGCTGGGTTTAGCGGTTAAATGTTAACCTCATTCCTTTTTTAGATTCATCAAACATACCGTTTCCATATACCATGCTGCCGTTTACAAAAGTATTTTCAATGCTGGCAGAAAAAGTAAAGTTTTCCAAAGGGCTCCATCCGCATTTGTACAAAATATTATCTTTGGTAACCGTTATTTGTTTATTTAAATCCACCAATACCAAATCAGCAAAATATCCTTCTCTGATGTAACCACGGTTATCAATCTGGAAACAATCAGCAACTGCATGGCTCATTTTTTCAGCAATCTTTTCTAAAGATATTTTTCCAAGCAGATGATAATGCAGCATGAGCAGCAAAGGATGCTGCACCAGCGGCAATCCAGCATGAGCATGTTCATAGCCGCCTTGCTTCTCCTCCCATGTATGTGGTGCATGATCAGTAGCAATTACATCCAGCCTGTCATCCAGCAACGCTTTCCACAATGCTTCTTTGTTATTGGGTGATTTAATAGCAGGATTGCATTTTATTTTATATCCTAATTGTTCGTAATCATCAGCGGTAAAATGAAGGTGATGCACACATACTTCGGCAGTAATTCTTTTTTCTTTTAATGGCAGCATGTTCCCAAAGAGCTGCAATTCTCTTTCGGTACTAATATGAAGAATGTGCAACCGGCTGTTGTATTTTTTTGCAAACTGAATGGCTGTTAATGATGATTCAAAACAGGCTTCTGCATTTCTTATCAATGGATGGTCGGCTGCTGATAACTCATCTTTCTCCTTTTTCAACCTTTCATAATTCTGCTTTATTATTCTTTCATCTTCGCAATGTGTTGCAATAAGCATTTCGCTTTCGCTGAAAATTTTATCCAATGTAGTGTGGCTGTCCACCAGCATATTGCCGGTGCTTGCCCCCATAAATATTTTTACGCCACACACATCTTTTTTCCTGTCGTTCATTTTTAAAACCTCCTCAGCATTCGAATTACTCGTTCCCATAAAAAAGGAATAATTGGCCAGCGATGTTTGGGAAGCAATTTTGTATTTATCTTCCAGCAATTCCGGTGTAAGTGCATTGGGAATGGTATTGGGCATTTCCATAAAGCTGGTAACGCCACCAGCCACCGCTGCTTTGCTTTCGGTATAAATAGTTGCCTTGTGTGTAAGGCCCGGCTCCCTGAAGTGAACCTGGTCGTCAATTACGCCTGGAAAAAGGTATTTACCTTGGCCATTTATCTCGGTAACTTTTTCTTTCACTTCAATCCGGGGCGCCAGTTTTTCAATGCGTTCGCCATTGGTTAACACATCACATGCAAGGATTTTTCCTTCATTTACTACCCGTATGTTTTTAAAAAGGTATTTTTGCATATCTTGAAAATGAAAACATTAAAACAACCAAAACTGATGCAAATTATTAAAAGCTTTTTCAAACTTTTTGTTTTTGTTTGCCCTGCATTTGCTTCGGCACAATCCACCTACCTTACGCAGGGTTCAAAAGAAGCACACTTTGTTGACCGTATTGAAATTAAACAACAAACCAATACCGATCTTAATTTTTCTACCCTCCGCCCTTTTAACCGCAAATTCATTGTTAAGCAAATGGAGTTTATTGACAGCGCAAGGATGGGATTTAAAGATGCAACTGGTGCCGATAAATTCAAAAACCTGGGCAGCCAGAACCTTACGGCCATTGATGAATACAACATGCACAGTTTTTTTATGAACAATACCGAGTGGGTTACCAATCCGCAAAAAGATTATTTGAGCAAGAAACCCATTTTAAATACCCTTTATAAAACCAAAGTAAATTTATTTGAATACAAAGGCAAAGATTTTTTTGTTGCCATTAATCCTGTGCTGCAGTTTCAGTTTACAAAAGAACAGGGGAATAATCAATCATTGTTTTTAAACAGCCGTGGCTTTACAGCCCGTGGGCTTATTGGTAAAAAAATTGGCTTCTCCTCTTATATCGCCGACAACCAGGAACGTGGCCCTCTTTTTTTTCAGCAACAGGTTACTAAGTTTAAAGCAGTGCCCGGAGTTGGTTTTTACAAACCCTTTAAAACAACTGGCGTTGATTATTTTGATGCAAGAGGATACTTCACTTTTAATGCAGCGAAATTTGTGGACGTTCAGTTTGGCTACGATAAAAACTTTATTGGCAACGGGTACCGCAGTTTATATTTAAGCGACTGGGGCAACAGTTATTTATTTTTAAAACTTAACACAAAAGTTTGGAAATTTAATTACCAGAATATTTTTATGGAACTGATGCCCCAGAAGTTTAAAAACAATGGTGGCGATACTTTATTAGACAGAAAATATGCTGCCATTCATCACCTTAGCATGAATGTAACAAAGTGGCTGAACGTTGGTGTATTTGAAGGGGTAATTTTTGGCAGGGTTAACAGGTTCGACTTTCAATACCTGAACCCGATAATTTTTTACCGCCATATTGAAGGCACGCTGGGTAGCAAAGACAATGCTGTAGCAGGTCTTGACTTTAAAGCAAATTTTGCACACAGGGCACAAGTATATGGACAGTTTTTGCTGGATGAATTTCAATTTAATACGATAAAAAATGACGGAACCAATTGGGCAAATAAATGGGCTGCCCAGCTTGGGGTAAAATACGTGGATGCTTTTGGCATCAGCAATTTAGATATACAGTTAGAAACAAACAGGATAAGGCCATTTACTTACTCACACAACGATACAATTGCAAACGTTACGCATTACAACCAGCCGCTGGCGCATCCGTTGGGTGCCAACATACAGGAACTGATAGCAATTATCAATTATCAGCCTGCTCCAAAATGGTACATTAATATAAGAGGGATTTATTATTACCAGGGATTAGACAGTGCCGGCAAAAATTTTGGCAGCAACCCCTTTGAAGATTACAGGACCAGGCCAAGGGAAACCGGTTTTAAAATTGGCAGTGGCGACAAAGCTACCTGCCTTAACGGGCTTGTGCAGATTTCGTACGAGTTCAGAGAGAATTTATATTTTGATGTTTCTTTTCAATACAGGAAATATTCTGTTGCAAGCATTGCAACCGATAAAATCACAAAACTGCTGAGTGCAGGTGTAAGGCTGAATATGTTTAGAAGAGAGCATGATTATTGACCTCATCCACATCACCCTTCTCCCGAACGAGAAGGGTGATGTGGAGATTGCCGGGAAGATAAGTGCTGATATTGGTGTGGAGAACCTATTGCATAAACCAAAGAATCATTTGTTTTTCTTCAGCAGTTTCTTTAACTCATCAATTTGTTTTTGTTGTTCTTTAATTGCTTCTGCCAGTGCAGGAACAAGCTTTGCATAATCAATTCCTTTGTAACCATCGGTGCCGGTATGCACAATCTGCGGAAATATTTTTTCAACTTCCTGTGCAATAAAACCAATCTGCAATTCATTGTCAAAGCCACGGTTGGGAAATGATACAACCTTCCAGTTGTAAGAAACACCGTTTAATGAAATTATTTTTTGCAAACTGTTTTCAAGCGGATTGATATTTGTTTTAAACCGCCAGTCGGATGGTGTGATGGTGCCGGTTGCTTTAATGTTTCCAATAACATCTAATCTTTCTGTTGGCGTTGTTGTGCCAATGCCAACATTAACTGCATCGGCGCCGGTTCCGCCAATTACAAAACAATTGCTTGCAGCAACTTTTGCATTATAACCAATGGCGCCTGCAGTGGTTAATCCTGTTGCAGTAACATCTGCATTGCTTCCAATTAAAGTATTGTTATTGCCAGTTGTGTTGGTGAAGCCGGCAGCAATACCAAGCGCTGTATTAAAATTTCCGCTGCCATTATTATATAAAGACTGTTTGCCCGAAGCAGTATTGCTATTTCCAGTGGTATCCGAATAAAGCGAAAGAAATCCTGCAGCAGTATTATCAAACCCCGTTTTATTTGCAGCAAGAGCAGCCACACCAAAGCCTGCATTTTGATAACCGCTGATATTTCTAATCAATGCATTGATACCAAACGCTGCATTATGATAACCAGAAACATTGTCCAGCATTGACCAGTCGCCGGCAGCGGTGTTGGCAAACCCATCCACATTGGCAAAAAGAGAGCGGTTGCCAAAAGCGCTGTTATCATAACCACTTACATTATTATACAGCGCCTGGTTTCCGGCGGCGGTATTATGATGGCCTGTTGTGTTTGAATAAAAAGATTGAAAGCCGCTGGCTGTATTAAATTTTCCGGCAGATGAAATACCCGATTGGTAACCCCAGAACGTATTGCTGTTTGATGAATCAATACGGCCCGATGGCTGGTTGTTCATTCTTAGTGTTAATGCAGTATTATCAGTGGTGCCAATAAAATTATTGCCGTCAGATGTGCCGCTGTTTCCTTTCAGGTTCCATACTTCATTTGCAATGGATATTTTTTTCCAGCCATTATAATAATAAAAAAAACTGCTGTCACTTGTCACAAACAATAGCAGTCCATTGGCCGGCGATGCAATTGCATTTCTTTCAGCAGCTGTCATTCGTGGAATTAATAATCCCCTGGCATTGTCGGTAATATCAAGCCTGGCGCTTGCATCGGGGGCATTGGTTCCAATACCAACGTTCTGTGCTTTTGAAGTAATTAAAAAACAAAAGCAAAGTAACAGAACTGATAATTGTCTCATGAATGACTGTTTAAGCTATAAACTGAATTTAACCCGTTGGTGGAGTTATTTTGATTAGTCCCGTTAGGGACGATAGATTGGTAGAAAAGCAACAACATCATCAACAAATGCCGTAGGCATGATAGAAAAATCGCAACAAGCTGTCGTGCCTATGGCACTTTTACCAGATATTTTAATCTTTCTACCAATCTTTAGCCTCTACGAGGCTTTAATACATTAACTCCGCCAACGGGTTGAATTTATTATTACTACAAACTAAGATGCTTGTACATAAGAATAATCACATGATGGAATAAAAAAGAAGTGAACAACCCTTCAAAGATTATTCGATGGTGAGAGAAAAAGTAATTGTACGGGCATTTATCTTATCAATTACATTGGAGAATTTTAAATCGGCATCACGGCTGTGCAAATTGCCAAGGCCCCAGCCAACTTTTAATTCGGGTGTTAACACAAACACCGGGAAATAAAAATGAAACCCAAGGCCTGCTTCGATGCCGTAATCAAACCGGTTGAGCTTAATAAGATTTTCGGCTTTTCTTGCACCGGCATTGGATGCCAGATCGTATTCGGCTTTTACGCCACCCATCATAAACACTTTAAAATTATTGATGCGGTCGCTGCTGAATTTTAACTGCAGCGGAAAAGTTAAGGTAATGGACTGTACTTTTTTGAGCGTTACCGAATCTTCGCCTGCGGGCCTGTCGGGGTATTTTAAATTGTATTGAAAAGCCTTTTCTGTAAAAGTAAGGTTCAGTGGAAGTGTGCGGATGTCGAAATGTTCACTCAGGTTCATGTTTACCAGCCAGGCAAGGTTAAGTCCGCTGCTGTTGATGCTTTCCACTACCATCACACTGTCTCGCTGCATAAACAACGGGTGGTGGCCAAAACTAAAGTGAGATTTATTATACCCCAGGTTGATGCCAAAATGAAAACGTTTTTCATCATGGTCGGGCAGGTTGATGCCATCCCTTAATTGTGCACTGACAAATGAGGGAAACAGCAATACAATAAAAAATGTATTAATTATTTTTCTCCGCAATAAATGCTGCATATACCTAAACTCAGTGGTTTGCAATATGTGTTGTTGTATCCCAGATTATCTAAGATAGAGGTAAAATTTTTTCCTTCGGGAAATTGTTTAATTGAGTTATTTAAATATTGATATGCATTGCGGTTTTTAGAAATTAATTTTCCTACGCCGGGTGTAATGATGTTCATGTACAAATTATACAGTGCCTTCACCCCCGGCATTGTTGGTTTACTGAATTCGAGCACTACTAATTTTCCGCCCGGCTTCAGCACCCTTTTTATTTCGCTAAGCCCCTTCTCCAGGTTTTCAAAGTTTCTTACTCCAAATGCCACAGTTACAGCATCAAACGAGTTATCATTAAAATTTATTGCTTCGCTGTCGCCTTTTAACAGCTCTATTTTAGCTGTCAAATTCAGTTTTTGCAGTTTCTTCCTGCCGGCATCCAGCATTCCTTCGCTAATGTCAATGCCCGTAATTTTATCGGGGTTCAGTATTGCAGATGCCATAATAGCCACATCTGCTGTACCGGTGGCCACATCCAATATTGTTTTTGGCTGTAGCGCTTCAAGCTGCCGGATTGCTTTTTTCCTCCATCCTTTATCAATGCCGGCGCTTAAAAAACGGTTCAAAAAATCGTAGCGGCCTGCAATATCATTAAACATTCCTGCCACCTGTTCCTTTTTGCTAAGTTTCGATTCTTTAACCGGAACCACTTTATCATGTGCAAATGCTGTCATTGGGTGCAAAGATACGCAGTAAGGAGGAAGCTGCAAGTTACAAGCTGCAAGGGTAAGAGACCCAAACATTAAGTTAAAAGCCTCAACCCTCAACCACCGTATCTTTGCCGCATGGTTATCAAATTTGCAAAGTACATCATCAGCAGCCCCGGTTTTGAAAAATGCCCCGTGCCCGATAAAAAAGAGTACGCTTTTATTGGCAGAAGCAATGTGGGCAAATCGTCGTTGATAAATATGCTTTGCAATAATGATAAACTTGCCAAAACATCATCGGCACCGGGCAAGACACAACTGATCAATCATTTCGAAATAAGTTCGACCTCATCCCCTGCCCGGCCCCCTCTATCTCCCCCGAAAGGGGAGGACAAGGAGAAGAGGGAGGCGAAGAGCAATGCGAAGAAAGATGCGAAGGCGGGGCTTTGGTATCTTGTTGACTTGCCGGGCTATGGCTTTGCAAAAGTAAGCCAGAGCAGCCGCCGCAGGTGGGAGCAGATGATTGAAAACTACCTGCGCAAAAGAGAAAATCTTACAATGGTGTTTGTGCTGCTTGATGCAAGGCACGGGCCGCAAAAAATTGACCTTGAGTTTTTAGACCAGTTAAAAAAATGGCAGGTGCCTTTTGCACTGGTGTTTACCAAAAGCGATAAGGAAACCCAGCGAACAGTAAGTAAAAATGTAAAAGACTTTTTAGATGCCATGAAAAAAACCTGGCAGTTTTTGCCGCAATACTTTGTTAGCAGTGCCCTCAAAAAAACCGGGCGGGACAAAATTCTTGCTTACATTGGGGAGATGAATGATGAATAAAAAACCAGCGCCATAAAACTGATTGAACAAAACGGTGTTTACTTTATTCTTCCAAAAAAAGCTGAACAAGCGGAATTTCAAGGGCATTGCAAATAATATTTAAAGTGCGTATTGTTGGGTTAGAATTCCCTGTTTCAATCCTCGACATCCTGGCAAATTCAAAATCGCATTCCACAGCCAGCATTCGCTGTGTCATATTTTTTTTCTTGCGGATGGTTTTAATTTTATTACCAACCTTTATTAGCAAATCGGATTCCTTCATAGTAATTTATTTATCCGGGTGTGGCAGTCAATAAAGTATTGTTGACAGCAGCAGCCAATTTCAAACAATCCTTGCTTAAATTATGCAAGGTCATCTGTGTTTATAAAAATAAAATGCTTTAATAAAAAAGCTAAGTACGAATAATTGAAGATGAATTAATATAGAATTTTGATTTAGTTGCTGTAGTATCTCTACTATAAATCGGGTAGGATATATGGCTTTTCGGTTCAGCAAAATGCAGCATCGGTCAATAAACAGGTAGGCAATTTTGATGCCGAGCTTTTTGCTGGTAATGTTTAACTGCTCAATATTTGAAATTCTTTTTTGCGCCAGGATTTCATAGGAGGTTGTATTTGCTTTGTGGATTATTTGGCGAAAACCCCGGCGGGGCAAAAAAGAGTGGAGTTTGCAACGGTGCTGACACAGATTTGGAAAAACCATTAACCGGCACCCGCTATTTATTTTTAGATGAGCCCCTCACCAGCCCCAATATTAATTACCAGCAGGAGTTTTTGCAGATTGCCCGTGAGTTTACCAATAATGAAACGGTGCTGGTGGCAGTAATACATGATATAAACCTGGCAACCCAATATGCCGACAAATTATTTTTTTTAAAAAGAAGGCGAACTGGTAGCCCACGGCAGGCCAAAAGAAATTTTAAATGAAGCGTTGATAAAAAAAGTATTTGATGTGGATAATACCATCATCAACAACCCGGTTACAAACAATCCGTTGGTTATTTATAACTAAACGGTTTAAAATAATTGCTGAGATAGTTTTTAGCAATGCAGGTAGTTTATGAATAGCGACGGCCCCGGTTTCTACCGGGGCTCCTTTTTAAAATACCCACTGCAAGGTATTGCAACCACCCGTTTTTCTTTTTTACTTTGAACAAAAAATGAAATGAAAAGAATATTTCTTGCTGCTTTAATTATATTAAGCGGAATGGTTTCGCTTTCGCAACATAAAAGCGCTGATAAAAAAACAGCTGATACAGTAGATATAAATCCGGAAAAACTGCGTTTAAAAATTGACAGCCAGATTAAAGCAACTGACTCAATTTGGAAAATGAAACAAAAGGTGCAGGACTCATTGGCTATTCAGCGCATGACAAGCAATACGAATGGTTTAGTGAGCATGATGAGAGAACGGGACAGGGCACAACGCAAACAAATGTGGCTGCGGCTTGGGTTGGGCGTAGCTTTTCTTGCCCTTGGTATTTATGGTGTGATGCGTAAAAGAAAAAAAGCCAAGGTTTAGTTAACTACTTTATTGGCGCAACTGCTGCTGGCAAATGCTTCGGGCTTGGCTTTAAAGGCAAAACCCATTCCCAGGATGTAGCCCATCGCTTCCCGTAAAGCTTCATTGCTTTTAAAAGAAGGGTTGGTATTGATGTCGGCATGCACTTCCATATCTACATTATAATCTGTAAACAAATTGCAGAGTTCATAAGCAATCTCAATGCTTTTTGCTACTTCCACCAGCATGCGTTCTTTAATGCTGTACTTGTGCAGTGTTTTTTCATTGTGTATGAACATGAAGCCGCCGTGGCCTTCCCGTAAAAAAACAATAACAGTGGCAAACTCGGTTTCTTTGCCTTTAACCTGGCTGTCGGTGCCAATGCAAACTTTTAAATGATAACCTGCCGAAGTCTCTCTTTTGATGGCCTCTTCTACAGCATCTTTGATGGGCAGTTTGATGGGGTCTCCATTAAATTTTCTCCATAACATAGTCAATGGGGTTTTCTAAAGTTACGTAAAAATTGAATCTGCCAAATTCTCTGTAACATAATTGGTCCTCCAAAAGGAGGCGGAGGGGATTTTTACTCCGTATCATACCTGTCAACCCTTTCAATGCCGGGCAGGGCAATCAGTTTGTTTACCAATTCATCCAGTTCATCCCTGTCGTGAACAAATATTTTTACATTGCCTTCAAAGATGCCTTCATGTGCTTCGATGGTCATGGCACTGATGTTGAATTTCATTTCGCCGCTGATGAGGTTGGTAATTTTGTGGATGACTCCCACATCATCAAGCCCGATAATTTTTAAACCGGTAAGAAACGATATTTCTTTGTTTTTTGCCCACTTTGTTTTTACCACCCGGTGGCCATAATTGGCTAGCAGCCTTGCGGCATTGGGGCAGTTGGTGCGGTGAATTTTTAGTCCTTCGCCTGTGGTTACAAAACCAAATACATCATCACCGGGAATGGGCTTGCAGCAGTTGGCAAGGCTGTACTGTATTCTATCGCTGCTTTCGCCAAAGATGATAAGTTCTGTGTCTTTATCTTTTTTATTCAGTACTCTCGAAGCTGTTTCGGCTTCTGTTTTTTCTTCGGCAATTATTTTAACAGGCCTGGGCGGCATTATTTTATCACCATGAACCGCAAATTCTTTTAATTCCTTTAAATCAATTTTTTTAACAGCAATATCAAACAGCAAATCGAGTGTTGAATTTACTTTGTAAAAATTTGCCAGTTCTTCCATATTGTGCTGGCTCATGACAGCGCCAATTGCCTCCATCTTGCGTTGCAAAATATACTTGCCTTCATCGGCAACAGTTCTTTTTTCTTCTTTAAGGCTGTCTTTAATTTTTGCTTTGGCCTTGCTGGTTACCACAAAATTCAGCCATTCGCTGTTGGGTTTTTGTTTGGCGCTGGTAATAATTTCTATCTGATCGCCGCTGCGTAACTTATAGCTTATAGGAACTAATTTATGATTTACTTTAGCGCCAATACACCTGCTGCCCACTGCAGTATGCACACTAAAAGCAAAGTCTAAAGCAGTGGCTCCAATGGGCAACATCTTTACTTCGCCCTTGGGTGTGTACACATAAATTTCTTCTGCAAGAAAAGATGTTTTAAAGTCCTGTAAAAAATCGAGTGAGTTATTATCCTGGTTGGCCAGTGCTTCTCTTATTTGCTGAAACCATTTATCAAAACGGCTCTCGTCATCTTTTCCTTCTTTGTATTTCCAGTGAGCGGCTAATCCTTTCTCAGCAATTTCATTCATGCGTTTTGTACGCACCTGCACTTCTACCCATTTGCCCTGCGGCCCCATCACAGTAGTGTGCAGCGCTTCGTAGCCATTGCTTTTAGGATTGCTGAGCCAGTCACGCAGGCGCTCTGTAGATGGTGTGTATTCATCAGTTATCATACTATAAACTTTCCAGCAATCTTCTTTTTCTTTTTCCGGCGTTGAGCTTACAATAATGCGGATGGCAAATAAATCATACACTTCTTCAAAAGCCACGCCTTTATTTTTCATCTTGCTCCAAATTGAATGAATGCTTTTAGGGCGGCCATAAATCTCAAATTCAAAATCGGCTTTTTCTAATTTGTCTTTTATAGGGCGGATGAAGTCATTGATATAACGGGTGCGTTCCCTTTTGGTATCGTTTAGTTTTTGGGCAATGTATTTATAAGTATCCGGCTCCATGTATTTCATGGCCAGGTCTTCCATCTCTGTTTTAATATTGTATAAACCCATACGGTGGGCAAGTGGTGCATACACATACACAGTTTCCGAAGCAATTTTAAGTTGCTTCTCCCTCTTCATGCTGTCAAGCGTACGCATGTTGTGCAGGCGGTCGGCAAGCTTAATTAAAATTACCCTTGGGTCATCGGTAAGTGTAAGTAATATTTTTTTAAAGTTCTCGGCCTGCTGCGATGTGTTGGTATCAATCACTGAACTAATCTTGGTTAGTCCATCCACAATTTTGGCAATTTCAACACCAAATTCCCGCTGCACATCTTCTAAAGAAATATCGGTGTCTTCCACCGTATCATGCAGCAGGGCACAAATGGTACTTCTTACACCAAGGCCAATTTCTTCCACACAAATTTTTGCCACCGCCAGCGGATGAAGTATATAAGGTTCGCCGCTTTTGCGCCGCATGGTTTTATGGGCATCGGCTGCCATTTCAAAAGCAGTACGAAGCAGTTCCTTATCACCCGGTTTTAATTTGGGTTTTAAAGCTTTCAGCAATCCCCGGTAATGACGCAGGATTTCTTTTTTTTCCTCTTCTTCGCTCAGGTTGTAGGCTTGTATATCAATTGCAGTTTCCATCTGTTCAAACGAATTTACGAAAACAAATCTGTTTTAAACTTATGCCGAAATCCCTTACTTTTGCAACCCTTTTCCGGATGTGGCGAAATTGGCAGACGCACCAGACTTAGGATCTGGCGCCGTAAGGCATGTAGGTTCGACCCCTATCATCCGGACAGAATAAAAGGTTAACAAGTTGATGAGTTGATAAGTTAAAAGCTCTGTCAGCCCTAAGCAACCTGTTAACTTTTTTCTTTTTAACTATTTAAATAAACAAATGGCTACAGTAACAAGAGAAAACATTGGCTTATTACACGATAAACTGCTGGTAAAAGTCAGCAAAGAAGATTATTACCCCACATTTGAAAAAAAGCTGAAAGACTACAGCAAAACTGCCAACATACCCGGGTTCAGAAAAGGAATGGTGCCGGCGGGCATGATTAAAAAAATGTATGGCACCTCTATTTTTACAGATGAAATACTTAAGTCAGTTGAAAAAGAACTGTACAATTACCTTACTACCGAAAAGCCCGAAATTTTTGGCCAGCCGCTGCCGCTTAACAATGATATGGGAGCAATGGACATTAACAACCCGGCTGAATACGAATTTGGTTTTGAAATTGGATTGAAACCTCCCTTTTCCATTGCCGATTTATCAAAAGGAAAATTCACTTTACATAAAGTAGCTGCCACCGAAGCAATGGTGGATGAAGAAATAAACCGCATGCAGATTAAAGGCGGGAAAATGACCGAACCTGAAACTATAGACAACGAAGAAAATGTGCTGAACATTTTATTTAAAGAAAGTGATAAAGATGGCAATGTGGTTGAAGGTGGCATTGAAAAGGAAAATTCTGTTTTGCTGAAATATTTTTCTGCTGCTATTCAAAAAAAACTGATGGGCAAAAAGAAAGATGACAGTATAGTATTTCAACTAAGCAAAAGTTTTGAAGGCGATAAGCTGGAAATGATGCTGCAGGATTTAGGTTTTGAAAAAAACGATGCAACTGCTGCCGAAAAATATTTTAAAGCCGAAATAGTAAAAATTGGACTGGTAGAAAAAAGAGAGCTGAACCAAGAGTTCTATAAAGAAATTTATCCCGGAAAAGACATTACAACAGAAGCCGAACTGCGTACGCACCTGAAAGAAGAAATTGAGGAATACTGGCAGAGCCAGAGCCGAAATCAACTGCACGACCAGTTGTATCATTACTTATTAGATAAAACCAACATGGAGTTTCCGGCCGACTTTTTAAAACGCTGGCTGCAAACAAGTGGCGAGCAGGCAAAAACTGCAGAGCAGGCCGAAGCAGAGTTCCCCGGCTTTAGCAACCAACTGAGATGGACATTGATCAGTGATAAAATAATTACAGAAAACAACCTGCAGGTTAGCAACGAAGAGTTAAGGGCAAGTATGAAAGTAGAGATCATGCGTTACTTTGGTACCATGAACCTGGGCGAAGATACGGGCTGGCTTGAAAGCTATGTGGACAGGATGATGAAAGACGAAAAACAAACAGACGCCAGCTACCGCCGCCTTATTACCGACAAATTATTTACCTGGGCACAAAGCCAGGTAAAGCCAAAAGAAAAAACGGTAACTGCCGAAGAACTGGCGGCGATGATGCACAATCACCAGCATTGATTGTTAGAATAAATTATTATAAAAGGGGTGGCCATAACTGCCCCTTTTTTAGTACTGAAAGGCATGATTTGTTTTTTAAGCAGTTTCTTGCCAATTCATTCCATCGGGTTTTCATTATTACAGTCATTCTCCGTACAGTTAAAATAAGTTAGGTATACAAATATTCTTCCCTCAGCCGAACTTGTATTTTCATGTTAAAAAAAATCGTTCCTTTATCAAAAATATTCGGCTTCTGAGGTTACTTTTTCCGCTAAGGCAAAAAGTAACCTCAGAAGCCCCAATAAAAAAACTAACTGCCCTTTAAATATGCAACTGTTTAATACAACTTTTTTTAAGAAGAAAGACAAATTATTATTACTGCTGATTGCATTGCTGGGTAGTTTATCTGCAATATCTCAGACAGATACTACATTTTGGTTTGCAGCTCCCGAAGTATCATCCTCATCAAATTATGACCGGCCTATTGTAATAAGAATTACATCTTATACACAGGCATGTACTGTTACCATTTCGCAGCCCGCCAATGGCGGATTGGTTACTCAAACTTTGACCTTACCAGCCAATGCCACTCAATCAATAGATTTAACAACCTGGATTGATTTTATTGAATGTAAACCAGGTAACGCCATACAAAACAGGGGGATTAAAGTTTATTCAACAGCTAATATATCCGTTTATTATGAGATTAATCAAGCAGGATCCAATCCAGAAATATATGTTCTAAAAGGCGGTAATGCTTTGGGAAATGAATTCTATATTTCATCGCAATACATAGGAAATAATAATTCATTTAGCCCGGCTCCATATTCTTCTTTTAATATTGTAGCAACAGAAGACAATACATCAGTAACAATTACGCCGTCAAAAAATATTGTAGGCCATGTTGCAGCAATCCCGTTTACAATTACACTTAATAAAGGGCAAACTTATGCTGCAATTGCAACCTCTCAATTAGCTGCTCAGCATTTGCATGGCTCACACGTAACATCCAACAGGCCTGTTGCTATAACATTATCAGATGATTTAGTTAACGCACCGGCTTTTGGAACCTGTTCCGATTTAGTTGGAGACCAGACAATTCCAACCAGTGTTTTAGGAAATGAATACATAGCTATCAGGGGAAATTTGTACAGTCCTTTTGATAAAGTATATGTCACGGCAATTTCAAATGGCACTTTAATTAATCAGGATGGAGTTTTTGTTACAACATTAAATACAGGTCAATCAGCACAATTATCATTAACCAATAATTCGACCTATGTACAATCTTCATTGCCAATATATACTTATCATCTTTCGGGAATAGGCTGTGAATTAGGCAGTGCCATACTTCCCCCCATTGCCTGCACAGGCAGTAATGTAGTTTCAATAGCACGAAGTACCTCACTCAATCTATATATAACTGTTTTAGTGAAAAGCGGGGGTGAAAATAATTTTACAATAAACGGCGATAATACAGTACTAACCGGCAACCAGTTTACTCCAGTACCGGGCACCGCCAACCAATGGCTTACTGCCAAATTACTCTTGCCCTTGTTAAATTACCCTGTAGGATTGTCAATAACAATAGCAAATACTTTGTCACTTTTTCATTTGGGTGTATTGCAGGGAGATGCCATTGGAGGTACAAGTTTCGGCTTTTTTAGCAATTTTAAAAACATAACTGCACATGCTTTCACATCTACTCCCAATATTTGTGAAGGGTCGGCTATTAATTTATTTGCCGATACGGTCAATTCGGCTTCATATCAATGGGCCGGGCCAAATAGTTTTTCCAGTAATCAGCAAAATCCTGTAATAAGCACAGCATCTTTATTAAATTTTGGTAAATATTTTCTAACGCTTACGGTGCCCAATTGTGGTACTTATCTTGATTCTGTTAGCATAACAGTAAAACCAAAATCCTTTTCAACAATCAATCAATCAATTTGTCAGGGACAAAGTTTTCTCGGCTATAGTTCCTCTGGCACTTACATTGATACTTTGGTTGCTGCAAACGGCTGCGATAGCATCCGCACTTTAAACCTCACAGTAAAACCAAAATCCTTTTCAACAATTAATCAGTCTATTTGCCAGGGACAAAGTTTTCTCGGCTATAGTTCTTCAGGAACTTACATAGATACTTTGGTTGCAGCAAACGGCTGCGATAGCATTCGTACTTTAAATTTAACTATACTAGAAAAGCCTAACCCGGCCCTGGGTATTGATAAAGAAATATGTATTGGTGATACTTTAGTAATTTCTCCTGGTACATTCCTCTCCTATTTATGGCAGGATGGTTCAACAGGAGCAAATTTCGTTGTAAGCCAGTCGGGTTTATATTTTGTAACAGTTACTAACTTCTGTGGTTCTAAGAAAGATGACATTCTCATTGCTGAAAGATATTGTGACTTCTACTTTCCAAACGCCTTTACACCTAATAAGGACGGTAAAAACGATTTTTTCAAAATTCTAAGTGCTTCCATTCCCCAGGATTTTAATTTAGTTATTTACAACCGCTACGGGGAAAAAGTATTTGAAACAAATGATTATTCAAAGGGTTGGGATGGTACGTATAAAGGCAAAAATGCCGAAGCCGGTAATTATGTTTGGCATTGCACTTTTAAAAAATTATCCGCTTTAAAAAAAATGAAAGGAATGGTTATTTTAATAAGGTAAAATCACAAATAATATAAATTTCAGCTAAAGGTATTAATAATTAAATGTAGAACTGGGACATCATTTCTGTCCATGGGGGGTTTCGCTATATACCCTACAAACTAAAAACTACTTCCTTGAAATCCCGCTTTTATAAACTCCACAATTTAAATGTATAATAATCACCTCCGTTGATGTTCATGCCGGCTGCTTAGCAGCATAGCAATCACCACCGCATCCTGCTTTTCCATATTTTAATCCTCCCCTCTGCCTCCCTCATTTACCTCTCAGTCTTCATCAATTCCCTTTTTTAAATTTTCATTAACATACCTGCGGCTCTTGTTTTACTTTCTCTCAATCTTGTTTACCAATCAGCAGATATATTTTGCATAATTGCCCGTCTTGTTATACACTCTGCCGGTCTTGTTTACCAATCAGCCCCATCATCAGGCTCCCGGCCTGTTATGGCTGGCGCTGCCACACCAGCACGTTACTGGTTTTAAAATTTACTTAACAAACTGCCATATAATTTTATATCCTGATTTTTATTTTATAACAATTTAAACCTAAAAAACATGGCTTCCAATTCAGAAAGCACCTTCGGTGCAAGATTAGCAAATGCCGAAACAATGTTTACACACATTCAGTCTTTCAGCAACTATGCTCCGCCAGCTCCCAATCTGTCACCGGGCATATTATCAGGCCGCATCAAAGATGTAAAAAACTAAAAACACAGAAGTAGCCGGCAACTCACAGGGTTACTCCGCCGCTGTTGACAACCGTAAAAAATTGTTCACAAAAAACAGCAATTCTCTTGTTAAGCTAATGAGCCCCATTGCTTCCGCCGTTCGTTCATCATTTGCCAAAGCTGCCAAAGAAACAGCAGATATTACCTCCATCGTTACAAAAATAAGGGGCGAAAAAATTAAAAAAAGCCGCAAAGAACCCGAGGCAGAATTTGTAAGCCGCTCCGAAAAATCCTACGGCAGTATGACACAAAACTTTTCAGACATAATAGACACTTTGGAAAAATACGGTGCCGCTTACAATCCTGCAAACGAAAAAATTAAATTACCGGCCCTTAAAGACAAATTAGCACAGCTCATCCAGGCAAACAAAAACGTTGCATTTGCTTTTGGCCTGTCAAAGCAGTCAAAAGACCAAAGGCTTGAGCTTTATACTTCTTTAAGCGAATTATCGCAGCGTATTAAAGATGCAGTAAAAAGCCAGTACACCATCAACTCAACAGAGTATAATTTAATCAAAGGCTTAAAAATATAAACAATTAATAAAACAGTAAAAGAATACAGGCCCGGTAAAAGCCTGCATTCCTTATTTCTGGCAGCTTCATTCAGCACTCATTTTTTTAAAACCAATTACTGCCTTATAAATTATCTATCCCTTTTTTCGTTTAACAAATTCTTAGCACCCCGTTTATAAAATATTTTTTCTTCCTGTCGTTCCACCCGGGTTCCTCTTCTTCCCTAACAACTAAACTACCAAACCATGTCAACTCAACGAATTTATTTTTCGGTTGTGCTTTGCTTTTTTATTGCAACATCATGCAGTAATAAAAAAACCAGGAGCGCTGAAGTCACCAGCATCACTTCATCAAAAAATTTTGATACAGTAGCAGTGCTGCCTGACGAAACGCTGGATATTGCAGGATACAATACAGCCTTCACGAATAACATCACCCAAAAGTTTACGGTAGTCCCTCAAAAAATTTCAGTAATCACAGGCCGTAAAGGTTTAAAAGTAACAGTAAACCCATCTGTGCTGGAAAAAGAAGACGGCAGTGCTGTTGACGGAAAAATAAAAGTAAAAATCATTGAATTAACCAGCAGTGATGAGTTGTTTAAAAGCAATGCGGCCACTGTAAGCAATGGAAAGCTGCTGGCTTCGGGCGGCAGTTATTTCATCGGCATGGAATGTAACGGGCAAAAACTGCGTATTAAAAAAGGCAAAAGCCTGCAAATGGAATTTCCCCAAATTAAAGACGATGAAATGGAATTGTTTTACGGGCAAAGAGATGTAACAGGCTCTATGAACTGGGTAAAAGCCGGTATTGGTTTAAAGCAGCAGGAAGCAAATGATTTGATGTTTACCGACAGCAATCGTTTCTCATCGGCTGCGTTCCTTTCTTCATTTGCCTATGATGAAAAAAAAGAACTGAAGCTTTACAAAACCCTTACTGATGAAGTATATTATTATAACAAAAAGATGACCATCAAAGAAATTGTGGACACAATCAACAGGCACAGCAAAAAAATCTATATTGATACAGTTTACACATGGCCTAAGGAACTGGCTAAACTACCAAAAAGCTTAAGAGTAGATACTAATTACCTGAATGCAGTATATGGCCCAAGAAAACAATTTTTATTAAAAACCTGCCGTGATTTACAGGAAGAAAAAGAAAGACTTGCAAAACAAAAAGCTATCAGGGATTCACTTAATGCTGCCTGGCAGCCACAATCACTGGCAGGGCAAATTCAAAAATATTATGCTCCGTCAGCTATAACAGCTTTGGGCTGGATAAACTGCGACCGCTTTTATTACAGCCCTCAAAATACAGAAGTGCCGCTTGAGCTCCCCATTACTTTTAATAATCCCGAAGTTGATTACTTCATTATCTGCAAATCAATTAATGGATTGATGAACGGGAGGCTTGGTAAAAACACAAACGGCCGGTATGTTTTATCCAATTTGCCCGAAGGGCTGGCTGTTACTTTGGTAGCATTTACAAAAAACAACGGGCAGATTTTTCAATGCAAAGAAGAATTTGTAATACAGAAAAATAAACCTGTTCAGCTTAATTTTAAAAATATATCGCCGGAAGAAATGACTAAAATTTTCGGAAAGAATGTGAGGACCTGATTGATTAGAGCTTTATCTCTTCGTCGCTGTCATCGTAAAAATGAAATTCGGTAAGATGGTAATTGCTGTTTTCTTTCAGCTTAATCTTTTGCTTGTATTTGCGGCGCCATTTAGTAAGCCTGGAAGAAAAAATTCCTTTGGTGAGGTAGGCATATAAAATAGGATGCACTTCCACAGTTAATCCCTTATGCTTTTGCATAATAAGATAACTGAGGTTCTTTTCTATTTCATCTTCAAGTATAAGTGTGGAAGAAATTTTTCCGGTACCGTTGCAGCTTGGGCAAATTTCGGTGGTGTTAATGCTCATCTCCGGCTTCATGCGCTGCCTTGTTATCTGCATCAGCCCAAATTTGCTGATGGCAAGTACTGCATGCTTTGCCCGGTCTGGTCTCATAAAATGATCCATGGCATCAGCCAGTCTCTTTTTATTTTCCATCAGCTTCATATCAATAAAATCCACCACTATAATTCCACCCAGATCCCGAAGCCTTAACTGGCGGGCAATTTCTTCTGCTGCTTCCAGGTTTGTTTCCAGCGCATTTTGTTCCTGGTTATTGCTTACACTTTTGTAGCCGCTGTTTACGTCAATAACATGTAAAGCTTCCGTATGCTCCACTATTAAGTAAGCGCCGCTTGGCAGGTTCACAGTTTTACCAAACGCAGCTTTTACCTGCTTGGTTATGCCAAAGCTGTCAAAAATTGGCGAGCCGTTATTGTAATAAGAAACAATATCTGCTTTATCTGGTGCAATACGTTGTATGTAAGTTTTGGTATCGGCAAAAACATTTTTGTCGTTCACAACAATCTTATTAAAATCTTCATTTAATAAATCACGGAGAATGCTGGTAGCTTTACCCTGCTCACTTAAAATCTTTGTGGGTGGTGTAGCAGCTTTTAAATTCTGCTGTATATTTTTCCAGGTTTGTATCAGCGTTAATAAATCATCGTGCAGTTCCGAAGTGTTTTTCCCTTCGGCAGCAGTACGCACAATTACTCCAAGGTTTTTTGGTTTGATTGCTTCAATAATTTTATGCAGCCTTTTTCTTTCATCTGAAGAATGAATTTTACGGGAAACGGCAATGATATCATTGAAAGGGGTAACCACTACAAACCGGCCCGGCAACGAAAGTTCGCAACTTAATCTTGGGCCTTTGGCAGCAATAGGCTCTTTTAAAATTTGTACTAAAATATTGGGCTTACCGCTCAGTACTTCTGCAATCTTGCCGGTTTTAACAATTTCAGGCTCCACCTGGAATTTGCTAAAATCGAGGCCGCCCTCGCTTTTATCGTTCATTGCAAAATTGGTAAATTTTAATATGGAACGAACGTAGGGGCTTAAGTCTGTATAATGGAGAAAAGCATCTTTTTCAAAACCAACATCAATAAAGGCAGCATTAAGGCCGGGTATTAATTTTTTTACTTTTCCAAGGTAAAGGTCGCCCACAGAGAAATTGGCACCAGCTTTTTCACTGTGCAATTCCACCAGCCTTTTATCTTCAAGCAGGGCAATCTCTACAGCCTGGGGGGCTGCATTTATAATAAGTTCCTTTGTCAAGCGTAATTATTTTGTTGGACTCTGACATTATGGAAGGAAAACATCAATTGCACACATTAGTAGTACTTAACACAGTAACCAATAATGAATGCTGATAAATGAGTGCCGCAATGAGGAGTTGCGGCACCGGTTATAAAAAGAAATTATTTCTTCTTATGACGGTTCTTTCTTAAACGCTTCTTACGCTTGTGAGTTGCAATTTTATGACGTTTTCTTTTTTTACCACAAGGCATACCTAGTCTTTTTTTTGTTTAATAATAATGTTTTAAAATATCTTGTTTTCTGGCTTGGTCTTTTATTTTAACTGCTTAATTCTTTCATCCACCTCCTTGCTGTACTGAGGATTATTATAAAGCTTTTTGCTTACTTCGTACCATTTTACCGCACTGGTTTTATCTCCTTTTGCAGCATAAGCATCAGCTAAAAACGCTATTGCTTCAAGGTTCTCAGGCTGGGCGGCTACTACTTTTAATAAACGTTCAACCGCTTTATCATATTGCCCCGACACATATCCACCAACTCCCAAAACCAACTGTGCTTTCATATTGGTTGAGTCTTTTCGAACCACAGCCAGCAGTTGCTGAATGCCTTTCATAGTCTCTTCCGGACCGCCAATACGGCCTTTTCCGTAAACATAACAACTGCCAAGCCCAATTTTCAACTCATCATTGGCCGGGTTTAGTTTAATAGCCTGTTCAAACAACTCAATTGCCTGTTCCGATTCCCAGTTGAGTTTCGCCTCATCCTGCTCTCCACGCAGGTTATCTAAAAACAGCTGGGCGGCAAAGGTGAGGTTTTTTTCCGAATTAACCAACTTAGATGAAGCCGCAGTGTAATAGGCGTAGGGTTCAAACAGATGGGCACTGTCTTTCCAAAAGGCAGCCAGTTGATTGTAAACCTCTATTTGCTGTGTAGGAATGTCACCACGGGTTATTTTATTTTCCAGCTCAGAAAGATAGACAGCCTGCGATGGAATAAGTTTTGCCTTAGCATCTTCAGTAAAATGGCTGATAGAGAAAGTTTGAAGGGGAGCCTTGGCAGCTATATCTGCCTTACTTTTGGGAGCTACCGTTCGCCCAAAAATGAACAAAACTGTCACTAAAAAAATACCAATGCCTGCAACTGCCAATTGTTTTTTCACTTATTCTTTTTAGGCGGCAAAGGTAAGTTAGTCTTCGTTTTCATCCACTTTTTCGGTAGTCTCTTTTATATTTTTAGATGCTTTTATTTCCTGAACAAACTCTTTGGCAGGCTTAAAAGCAGGAATAAAATGCTCTGGAATGTGAACGGCCACATTTTTTTTGATGTTCCGGCCAATTTTAGCTGCCCGCTTTTTTGTGATAAAACTGCCAAAACCCCGGATGTAGATATTTTCGCCGGCGGTAAGCGACTCCTTCACTTCTTTAAACATGGTTTCCAGCGTAACTAAAACATCCACTTTGGGTATGCCTGTTTTTTCAGAAATTTGATTGATTAAGTCTGCTTTTCTCATAAAAAATGATTTTAAGATAGATTGCTTTAGAAATATACGACAAAAAAAACGATATTTCCAAATAATGAAGTGATAATCAGGGCGATTATAAAATAAATTTTAATGACTTCCGATAAGAATAAAACTTTTTTTACCCGTAAACTTCTTAACTGGAATATAAATGACAACAAACGGTTAATGCCCTGGAAGGGAGAAAAAGACCCTTACAAAATTTGGCTGAGCGAAATTATTTTGCAGCAGACAAGAGTGGAACAGGGGCTGGATTATTACAACAGGTTTATTGCGGCTTTCCCTACCGTTAACTATTTGGCAAAAGCATCTGAAACAAAGGTTTTCAAGCTTTGGGAAGGATTGGGTTATTATACCAGATGCAAAAATTTAATTGCTACTGCAAAGTTTATTGCCGGCCCGTTAAAAGGAAAGTTTCCGCATAAGTATGAAGATATTTTAGAATTAAAAGGCATTGGGCCTTACACAGCCGCCGCCATAGCTTCTTTTGCCTTCAACCTGCCTCATGCTGTAGTTGATGGAAATGTGTTCAGGGTTTTATCCCGTTACTTCAGAATTGATTTGCCGATAGACAGTGCAGAGGGGAAAAAACATTTTTCTGCTTTAGCCGAAGAATTGCTGGATAAAAAAAAACCGGCAATGTATAACCAGGCTTTGATGGATTTTGGCGCTGTTATTTGTAAGCCACAATTGCCCTTGTGCATTAACTGCCCTTTAAAAAGCAAATGTGTGGCTTATTTAGATGGGCTAATAGATAAACTACCGGTAAAAGAAAAAAAGATAGTTAAGAAAACGAGATGGTTTTATTACCTCGTAATTGAATTCAATGGCAAAACTTTTGTGAGAAAGAGAGGGGCAAAAGACATTTGGGAAAATCTGTACGAATTTGTATTGATCGAAAATGAAACTGCACTGGCAACAGAAAAAATCAGCCAGCATCCCGAAGTGAAAAAAATATTTGCTGAAAGCCCTTTCGAAATCATTGCCGTATCCCAGCTTTATCAGCAGCAACTTACACATCAAACCCTGCGGGGGCAGTTTATTATTATCAAACCAGCTAAAGAACCAGTGCTAAAGGGTTTTGAAGCCGTTAACAAGCGCAAGTTTAACAGCCTTCCGTTTCCACGTTTTATAGCTGCTTTTTTGAAAGAAAAAAATGTATCTTTAAATTTGTTCTAAGCATTTGGTAATTGTGTGTTTCTACGCTTAGATAAAAGTTGAATAATGGTATGCGGTACAAGTGAGTGACACAACAATTTTGAAAGAAGAACAAAAGCTTGCATCCAAAAAAATAAAAAGCTTCATTAAAATAATTTTATGAGAGGCGTAAATAGGGTAATGCTTATTGGAAATTTGGGTAAGGATCCTGATATCCAGTTTTTGGAAGGCAATATTGGCGTGGCTAAATTTTCGCTGGCCACCACCGAAACTTATAAGGACCGCAGCGGCAAACTGATTTCGCAAACCGAATGGCATACTGTAGTGCTTTGGCGTGGCCTGGCCGAACTGGCGCAAAAATACCTGCACAAAGGAAGCCTTGTTTATATTGAAGGCCGACTGAAAACCCGTAGCTGGGAAGACAAAGAAGGCAATAAAAAATTTGCTACTGAAATTGTTGGCGATAATTTAATAATGCT
>JANNAM010000108.1:0-25376 GCA_031384415.1 Bacteroidota bacterium | reverse complement strand
AAGTTCATCATGATATGCCCGTGTGCGGGGTGGCCTTTGGGTATTTCGGGAAACAGTTTTGAAAAGAAAGGGCCTACAATTTTAGACAGAAGCCTGATGCCACCGGCTTTTTCGGCAATATTCATAAACCCGATAAAGAGTGCCAGAATACCAATTAGTTTTAAACAAATTTCTACTGCCACCCAGCAGGTTTCAATAACGCCATCCAATTTAAGCGGATTAGCAGGATCAGCAGCTTTTCCGCTTATCATCCAGGTAAAAATTTGTGTTTCTCCAAAGAAAAAACATTTTATACCTGCAACAAATATTGCTATAATTATAAAAGCACTCCATATCCTGCTTAATGCCATAATACAATTTTAGATTGAAGATTGCCGATTGATGATTTTTTTTAACTACCAAAAGTTCAATTGAGTATGAAAATAGTATTTTAATGCCAATTTATTATCTAAAGCTAAACCTTACCTTTGCGTCCGATTTTAAAGCCGTTACAAATGCAGCATTCTGTAAACAGCAATTGAAATCTAAAATCGCAAATCTAAAATCATAAATAAGAAATGGCTTTACAAGCAGGCATCGTAGGACTACCAAATGTTGGCAAATCAACACTTTTTAACGCAGTAAGCAACAGCGCCAAAGCTCAGGCAAGCAATTACCGTTTTTGCACCATCGAACCCAATATTGGTTTGGTAAATGTGCCCGACCCAAGGCTGAATAAACTGGCCGAACTGGTGGTGCCCGACAGGATTGTACCTACACAGATTGAAATTGTTGACATTGCAGGCCTTGTTCGTGGTGCCAGCAAAGGCGAAGGGCTGGGCAATAAATTTTTAGCCAATATCCGTGAAGTAGATGCCATCATTCATGTTATCCGTTGTTTTGAAGATGAAAATATTTTACGGGACGAAGGCCCCATCAACCCGGTTGGCGATAAAGAAATTATTGAAACAGAACTGCAGTTAAAAGATCTGGAAAGCGTGGAGAAAAAAATTCAGCGTTCTGAAAAGATTGCCAAAACAGACCCCAAAGTAAAAGCCGAACTGGAAATCCTTATAAAATGCAAAGAGCATTTAGACAAAGGAAAAAATATTTTATCGCTTGGCTTAAGCAAAGAAGATAAAACAGCTATTGCCGATTTGTTTTTATTAACTGACAAACAAATTCTTTATGTAGCCAATGTGGATGAAGCCAGTATGCATACCGGCAATAAATTTTCAGCAGCATTGATAGAAGCTGTAAAAAACGAAGGCAACGAAGTAATCATCATGACCAATGCCATTGAAGCACAGATAGCCGAGTTTGAAAACCCCGAAGACAAGCAAATGTTTATGGATGAATATAAAATGACTGAGCCTGCGCTTGACAGGTTAATCCATTCAACTTATAAACTATTAAACCTGTCCACCTATTTCACTGCCGGTGTGCAGGAAGTAAGGGCATGGACCATTCACCATGGCTGGAAAGCACCGCAGGCCGCCAGTGTTATACATACCGATTTCGAAAAAGGATTTATAAAGGCCGAAGTAATTTCTTACAACGATTTCATCACATACAAATCGGAAGCAGCCTGCCGTGAAAACGGGCGCTTAAGAATTGAAGGCAAAGAATACATTGTGCAGGATGGAGATGTCATGCACTTCAGGTTCAATGTTTAATTACATTAAAAAAGAACATAAAAAAACATGCAGTTTCAATTGCACGTTTTTTATTTGTAAAACTGTATAGGTTTAATTAGGCTTTACCGAAGCAGCTTCTTTCTGCTTTTTGCGAATTTCAGAGTACATTTTGTACTTGTCCTCTCCCATCAATGCCTTCAGCTTGCCATTCTTTTCATCGTTAATCAGTTTTTTAGCAGCTTCTCTTTCCATATCGCTCAGCTTATCATTGGCCTTTAGTTCATTACTTTTTTTTGAAGCCTCTGCCATTATTTCTTTAGCGCCTTTTATTTGTTCTTCGCTAAGCCCGGCTCCCTTAAAAGCTTCCTGCAGATCAGCTTCCTGCTTTGCCTTGTAACCTGCTTTTTCTTCCTTGCTCATTTCCACCTTTGCTGGTGGCGTTGCAGGCTTAACCGGTGCATCATTGCCAGCCGGATTTGTTTGTGCAACAGCCATTGCCGAAAAACAAGCAATAGATAAAGCGGTAAATAGTATTTTTTTCATTGTATAAAATTTTAGGAAGTAAAAATAAGCAACAGTATTGAATTGCAGAAATCAGGCTGCAAGAATTGTATTTCCTGTAACAAAAGAAAAAGGTTTTGAGAAAATGTACTGAAATACTGACACATTATTCGGGAAACAGGAAGTGGGCTTTGGTGCCCGTTTGTCGGGAGACAAGGTGGCGATCTGAATTGGAAGAAAGTTTTGTTGGGCTAAGCTGTTGTTCATGTCTGCACGAACCATTTTTAATTTGTTAATTCGGTTCTTGGGGTCAGGAGGAACCGAGGCTGAGATCTGGGAAGCAAATAAAGGAAACACTTTGATACAGGAAGTACAAAACTTAAGGATGGAAAGCGGATGTTTATATAGTTATAATTACTGACAACACAACTGCTATAACTAATAAAATTATTAAGCATTAAGTCAATCCATTCGCCTGGAGTTCATTGCACATAACCTGAACAATCCACAACCGACCATTACAAATAAATTATTAACAACGTCTGCCGAAAGTTGTATCATAAAACGATTCTGTGAACTGTCAGCTATTTGCATAATCTGTGCATTGTTTTGTGGTTTGCATTTAAATGCTTTTCTTTAAGAAACTTTTGGGCTATCCTTAAATGTTACCAAAAATAATTTAACGCATGCAAGCATTAAATCCTGTTCAGGCAAATGAAAGAGAAATCTTCATGGATATACTCCGTGGCTTCGCTATCCTTGGTATTTTTATTGCCAACCTGGGCAGCAGCTTCAGCGGCTACAGCGAAAATGCTCATTTATCCGGGCCCTATTTAGTGCAAGGATGGGATCATAAAATGGCCTTCCTTCACCACATGTTCATCGAAGGAAAATTTTATTCCATTTTCAGTTTATTATTTGGCTGGGGCATTGCACTTCAATTTAAGAGGGCGCAGGCAAAAGGCATCAATGCATTGCCCACCATAAAAAGAAGACTGATGTTTATGCTGCTACTTGGGTTCATTCATTTACTGATATGGACGGGTGATATAGTGTTCTTTTATGCCCTGCTTGGTTTCTTATTATTGCCTTTTCGTAAATTCTCAAATAAAACTTTATTGATAACAGGCGCATGCTTAATTCTGCTGCCAATACTGTTGTATGCTGCAAAAATGCAGTGGCAATGGCTGAATGCACCGGCAGGGTTTTTATTCGAAACCGGGCAAAAGCTGGAAACTAAATTAACAGGGGTAGCATCCGAGGCCGATTATATAAACTTCAGCCAGCATGCCGGCTGGTGGGAAATATTTAAAGGAAATATTGCAGGATTTTTTTACCGCTATGGCTATTTGTTTTTTGTAAGCCGTGTGCCTAAAGTGCTTGGTATGTTTTTAATTGGGTATGCCTTGGGGCGGTCAGATTTTTACAGGAACATAGCTCAAAATAAAAAGATCATCTATTGGGTAATTGGCCTTGGCCTGGTAATTGGTCTGCCTGCCAATTTTTACCTGGCCCGCTATATGACTTATTTCATGGGTGATTACTGGCAACTAAAAATAAATGGCCTTTATCAAACCATTTTTTATGCACTGGGTGTAGCGCCACTGGCCATTGCCTATGTTGGCATATTCATGTTAAGTTTTCAAAATTCAGCCGGTAAAAAAATATTATCCATACTGGCACCAGTGGGCAAAATGGCTTTCAGCAATTATATTATGCATTCGCTTATTGGCAATTTTGTTTTTTTGGGTGCAGGGCTGGGATATACAGGCCAGGTTGGGCCGGTATATTATACCCTTTTTGGAATTGCCATATTTACAGTTCAAATTATTTTAAGTACCATCTGGCTAAAATATTTTAACTACGGTCCACTTGAATGGTTATGGCGAAGTGCTACGTATAAAAAATGGCAGCCTTTCAGAAAAAATAAAACAGCATATTGATTGTGAAAATTTTCCGTACACATCAGTCATTCATAATCCAGGTTCTGCATTCATTTAATCAATATAAATTTCAAGATACTTACAGAATGTTCGTATCTGATAAATATTCCAGCCCATTCTTTTATAATATAATCCTTTGGTAAAAAAATACTCAATAAAAAATTCTTAAAAAGTATAGCACAATTAATTTGGCGGATGGGTAAAACAAGATGTTGGCCCTGCTTATAACTAGATTTGTATGAGTAATTACAGGAATAAAATTAATTAAGGCAGGTATAGTTTGGGCTTTATCTGCTAATTTCGCCCCGGTCTGTTAAAAAATCATTCCCACATAAAAATGTTTTTTAAAATACTCACCGTTGCCGGTTTGGCAACATTCGAAATATATGCCGCTATTCCCGCCGGTTTTGCTTTTGGCTTATCGCCATGGATAATTTTTTTTGCAAGCCTTGCAGGAGGAATACTGGGTGTTTTTGTAGCAGCCTTCCTTGGCGATAAAATCAGGGCTTTGTTTCATAAAAAAAAACCAACTAAAGAGATAGAACAAAAAAAACATCCGATGCTGCTTCGCTTCTGGAAAAAATATGGTATGATAGGACTTGGTTTTTTTGGAACTGTCACTGTTGGCGCACCAATTAGTATTGCAGTGGGCGTGGGTTTAAATGCTAATATAAAAAAACTGATAACCTGGTGCTGTATTGGTGTTATTACCCGTTGTATTGTTTTTACCCTGGTGGGTTATTACGGATTACAATTATTTTAATCTATAGTGATTTTGGCTGCCACTGGATGGGTATTCCTTAAACAGGAAAGTATGAATTATATAATTTAATATTAAAATCATGTAAGTCATGTAATAAACCGGTCTCTTATATTTGTATCGGTTTTTCATAGGATATTGGATTCTAACATCGGGCTGGATTTTTATCCGGCCCTTTATTATTTAGTACCGGTTTTTTTTCTGAAATAAATTTTCTCTTGGTATTAAGACAGGTTAATTTTACTTGCAGTTTGGTAATTTTTCGTTTCCTTTAATCAACTTTTGAATAAATGTAAAATAGGATCTGCCTTCAGGGTCTAAGATAAAAATAGATTTTCATGCTGATTAAATAGTATTTTATGAAATTGTATATAAAAAATATGGCTTGCTTAAGCTGTAAAGTTGTTGTAAAGGACGCTTTGGAGGAACTGCAAATACATCCGTTAAAAATTGAATTAGGCGAAATAGAAATACAGGAAGATATTACAGGCGATGAAAAGAAAAGGCTGAATAATAAAATTAAAAAAGCTGGTCTGGAATTACTGGAAGGCAAGCAAGGCACACTTATAGAAAAAATAAGGAAAGTAGTGGTTGATTATGTTTACCATACTGAGGAAAAAATAATTACCAACTTCTCCGATTTCATGAGTAAAAAACTAAATTATAATTACACCTACCTGGCTAACTTTTTTTCAGAAATAGAAGCAACCACAATAGAACAGTATGTTATAGCGATGAAAATTGAGCGCATAAAAGAGCTGATCATGTTTGAAGAATATACACTTACCGAAATTGCTTATAAATTGCATTATAGCAGTGTTTCTCATTTATCTTCACAATTTAAAAAAGTAACAGGTTTAACCCCATCGCATTTTAAAAACTTAAAAAAGAAACGAAGAATAGCTATACAAAATTTATGATTTTGCTTCTGGCAAATGCTCAATTAAAATTTTTTCAATAGTAACTGCTATAACAAAACATTCAATATATTTTAATTGCATTTGGTATTGTAACTTTTATTATTCATTTTTTGCTACCCAGCAGTATTTGTATTACGAACCCTAAATTACCTTGTTTTCCTATCCTGTTGCCTTTCTCAGATGTCCGGTAATTTAAATTCATATTGTATATTTATCAGGAAATTATTGCTTAGGTATGAAAAGAAAATTATCCATAGCGGCTTTGCTTATTTTTTTACATGGTTTTTTAATGAGCCAGAAAACTACGCTTATTGATAAAGGCGAAACGGTTCAGTTATTTAATGGCATCGTAAGTTTTAGTTTTACAAAAAATAATGCCGACCTCAGCAGCATCATTAACCACAACCAGCAAAGTTTGCTGGGCAAAAAAGGAAGAGCTTATTTACTGGCGCCCGACTTCAGTATGTATCCTTCTGATTTTACCGTAGTAAGAAATACCGATTCGTTAATTGAACTTTCTTTTTTACATAAGGCTTCTAATCATTTTCAATACGACCTTCATTATATTTTACACAGCGGCGACTCTGGCATATATTGTTTTTTAGAAGAAACACACCATGCCGGCGACTCTACAGGCAATTATGGACAAACAAGATGGGGCATCAGGGCTGATGAAACTTTGTTTGATTACCATTTGGTGAGGGATAGCATTCGTGGGCCAATGCCCAAAATGGAAGAACTGAAAAATCCCATTCAGGACTGGACCTTTAAATTAGCAGACAGTACTTATTACACCAAATACGATTATGCCGATTATATTGAAGACCGCTATGTGCATGGCATGGCAGGTCAAAAAAGTGGTTTGGGTTTGTTTGTTATTAATCCAAGCCACGAATACCTGAATGGCGGACCAACTAAACAATACCAGGATGTTCACAGCGATCCTTTCCTGATTAATATGTTCAACTGCGGACATTTTTTAAGCGATGTAAGAAAAGGAGATAACAAAATTAACGGCGACTGGAAAAAATTAAACGGCCCCTTCTTTTTGTATGTTGCTAATGGTAAAAATGTAGATGAAGTATGGCAGAAAGCCAAACAAAAAGCCGAGGAAGAAAAAAGTAAATGGCCTTACGAATGGATGCAGCATAATGATTATCCATTGATAAGAGGTGAAGCCAGCGGACAGTTACTGATAAATGGACAGCCAGCAATGCAGGGCACTCATATTATTCTGGCTGATAAAGGCTACGACTGGCAGGCACAAAGCCAGGGATATATTTATTATTGCAAAACAACCACTGGCGGAAAATTCAACATCAAAAACATAAGGCCGGGTATTTATACTTTGTATGCTTATGGCAGCAACCTTACCGAAGAGTTTTTAAAAAATAATATTGATGTTTCGGAAGATGCAGTTACCATTTTGGGCAAAATAAACTGGCAGCCAAAAACTAATGGTGAAAAACTCTGGCAGATTGGCATAGCCGACCGCAAAACAACAGGGTTTAAATTAGCCAATAGCAAACGCAACTATGCTGTGTTTCTTCAACCACCTGCCAATATTGATTTTACCATTGGCAAAAGTAAAGAAAGCGAAGACTGGTATTATGCACAAACCAAAGAAGGCAGTTGGAATATTTTATTTACCAGCAATAAAATATTTAAAGACAGCGCCACTTTAACTATTGCAGTGGCTGGTTGCGCCAGAAATCCCCAGTTAGATATTGAAGTAAATGGAACAACAGCAAGTACACTAAAAATGGGCAATGATGCAAGTGTTTACCGTTCTGCCATTGCAGGTGGTTATTACCAGTTAAAGGAAATAAAATTTCTTGCTGCTTTGTTGCTGCAGGGCAATAATAAAATTACATTGAACATGAAGGTGGCAAAACACGGTGCCGGCATTATGTATGATGCAATAAAACTGGAAGCTAAGTAAGATGAAAATAATTTTGCCCTCCCTCCTGCTATTTTGTTTTGCAAATGCCGCTGCACAAAACAGCAATGAAAAAGATTCGCTTTTGTTTCAAGATAATTTTTCATCATCACTAAATACTGCTGACTGGTTTGTAGAAAAACAGGCAGGAGATGCTGAATTTGTTACTGTAAAAAATGGCAGGCTTTTAATTGATACTTATGGTGGCGCAACTGTCTGGTATAAAAAAGAACTGAAAGGCAACATCCGTATCAGCTATAAAAGAAAAGTAATTATTGAGGGTGGCCGAAACGACCGCTTATCAGATGCAAATCAGTTTTGGATGGCAACCGACCCGGCAGGAAAAATGTTTACCCGGCATGGCGGTTTTGCAGAGTATGATTCAATGAATATGTATTATGTGGGCATGGGAGGCAACTACAATAAAACTGCCCGTTTTAGAAAATACAATAATGGAGATAAAAAAATTATTACTGAATATACCGATACCCTTCATTTGCTGCAGCCCAATAAAGAATATTTAATTGAAATCAGTATTAAAATTGGTTTGATAGAATTTTCAGTTGATGGAATTTTATTTTTTTCCTGGAAAGATGAGCAACCATTTAAGCATGGATTTTTTGGAATTCGCTCAACCAGAAGCAGGCAGGAAATCGATGAGGTAAGAATGTATCAATATTAAATTATCTGTTATACATTTTCCTGCAATTGCTATTTATATGTATCACGGGAATAATTTCTTCACCTCATTTTATCTTCCCTAAAGCATTGTATTTCAATACATCAGATGAAGCCTGTGTTTTATTTTAACAACTACTCCAACTAATTGGCACGGTTCTTTTACCTGTACTAATGTGAAATAAAAATTTACATTATTTATCTAAAAAAACTACTATTATGAAACAGTTATTAATGATTCTTGGATTTACAGTAATGATGATTTCCTGTAAAAACAAAACAGCAGATAACACACAAGTATTATCAGCAACTCAGCAAACGGAGTACGAAGAGTTTTTGAAATGGAAGGCCGACAAAGAAAATGAGAAGACAAAAACAGTTGTAGTTACAAAAACAGTTGATAAGGTTTCTACAACGCCGGTTAATACAACTGTGCCACAAACCCAGCGTAAAAAAGGCTGGAGTAAAGCAGCAAAAGGAACTGTAATTGGTGCAGGTACTGGTATTGTTGCAGGTGCTATTATTAATAAAAAGAACCGAGGTGTTGGTGCCCTTGTTGGCGGATTGCTGGGAGCTGGTGCAGGTTATGGAATTGGAAGATCAATGGATAAGAAAGATGGAAGAAATTAGTATTTTGAGTTTTAATATAAAGCGGAATCCTTTTAATGAAAAGGATTCCGCATTTTTTTAAAATATTGCTATGAATTATCTTGATCTGATTTTATTTGTTGTACTAATCGTCAGCTGCCTCGTGGGGTATAAAAGAGGTTTTATCAATTCAGTTTTTAGCCTGGCAAAATGGATTATTCCATTCTTTACCGGCTTATTTTTTTATGCTGATGTTTCAGTAATATTAAACAGCAATTTTATTATTCAAACTGCCTGGTTACATCCTTTATCTTTTTTTGTATTATTTTCCCTTGCTTTCTTAGTAATGTCCTTTCTGATTTTTTTGGTAAAAAAATATTTAAATAAGGTTGTTCAAAATAATTTGATTAACAGCATTACTGGAATAGTTCCGGGGTTTATAACAGGAATTATTTTTACACTGATTATTGCCCGGCTAATATCCTCTTCTTCCTTGCCGCTAATAACAACTGAAGCAAAAAAAAGTTATTTATATGCTTTGTTTGATAATTCAGCTAAATGGGTTGATAATGACCTTGCTGATATATTCAATGTACCTGTTTTACCAAAAACTTCTGTTGCTTATGAAGCAGGAAGCGGATTGAATGAATCAGAAGAATATAAAAGCGATGTATTTATTTCAAGACCTGATTTTGAAAATCAGTTATTACAATTGGTAAATGGTGAAAGGATTAAAAACGGATTAAAGCCTTTAATTGCTGATATAAAAATGCAGGAAGTTGCACTGGAACATGCAAAAGATATGTTTAAAAGGGGGTATTTCTCCCATTCTACACCCGAAGGAACAAATCCATTTCAAAGAATGGAAAAAAGAAAAATAAAATTTTTATTTGCCGGCGAAAACCTTGCACACTCTTTCGATTTAATTTCGGCACATAATGGATTGATGGAATCACCGGGCCACCGGGCAAATATTCTTAATCCTGGATTTGGCAAATTAGGCATAAGTATATTAGATGCGGGAAACAAAGGGCTAATGCTGGTACAGGAATTCAGAGACTGATTGGTTACTAGAGAATTTACTGCCTCCCGAATTGATAATAATTTAAAGTGTTGATTTTTACTTTTGCAGAAGAAATCAAGTACCCGTTTTCCCGGACTTTTAAGCAAATTTAAATGCTGGAGCGTAAAATTAGATACGCTTGAAAGTTATCTTGCAGGCTGCAGGCTAAGCCTGTAAGAAAAACAAAGCCAATAATCTTAAGTCAAAATAAAAACCCATAGCAAACGAAAATGAATTTAAATCAACTGAAGAACTGGTAAGGGTGGATACAGAATACGAAGCTATAAAAGACATGTATGAACATGTTGCCAGTTTGGAAGATTATGCAGCTGATTAAAAGCTTACCTATAGCTGGCGCTACGATGAATAAGAAGGCAATTCATTCGTAAAATTTGAATTGTTTGCAACAGAAAATAAAACAGGATTGAAACTTACACATGAGGGTCTGAAACCTTCACTACTGGTAATGCCGATTTTACAAAAGAAAATTTTGTTACCGGATGGACAATGATTACAGGTACATCGCTGAAAGAATACCTGAAAATTTGCAAGGTATATAAGCAGATAAATTACCCCTACTCTTTTTATGCTTACTTTTGCCGAAATGCAAACAGAAAAAATACTTGCCGGTTTAAACATTGAGCAACTCAACGAAATGCAACTGGCATCGCTGGAAGCCAATAAAACAAATTCTGATGTTATCCTGCTTTCTGCAACCGGCTCGGGCAAAACACTGGCCTTTTTACTGCCACTGGCAGCATTGCTGAAAAAAGAAATTACAGGAGTGCAGGCTTTAATCATTGTTCCCAGCCGTGAACTTGCACAACAAATTGATGATGTGTTCCGCAAAATGCAAACGGGTTTTAAAGTAACTCTTTGTTACGGCGGCCACAAAAGAGAAACAGAAGAAAACAATTTAAAAGAATCGCCTGCATTAATCATCGGCACTGCAGGGCGGCTGGCCGACCATCTCCGCAGGAATAATTTTTCTACCGAAAACATTACAACACTGGTACTGGATGAATTTGATAAATCGCTGGAACTTGGTTTCCTGGAAGAGATGTCTTACATCATCGGTTCTTTAAAAAATGTTACCAAAAGAATACTTACATCCGCTACCGAAGCTGTGGATGTTCCGGACTTCATCGGCGTAAAATCTCCTGCAAGGCTTAATTTTTTATCAGCAGTAAATGAAGCATCGGCAGGGCTTGCTGTTAAAACGGTTTTTTCGCCCGATAAAGACAAAGCAAATACTTTATTTAAACTCATTTGTTTTTTGGGTAACCGTTCCACTATTATTTTTTGCAATCACCGGGAGTCGGTCGAAAGGGTGAGTGATATCATTGCTGAAAAAGGAATTATCAATGTGTTTTATCATGGTGGCATGGAGCAGCAGGAAAGAGACAGCGCCTTGTGCAAATTTCGCAACGGCACTTCCAATGTTTTAGTAACAACTGATTTGGCTTCCCGTGGTCTGGATATTCCAAACATCAGGTACATTGTTCATTACCACCTGCCAGCCTCCGAAGATATTTTTACACACCGTAATGGCCGTACAGCCAGGATGGATGCAAGCGGCACAGCCATTTTAATTTTATCGGAAGAAGAAAAAAAGCCTGCATACATTGATACAGATGCAGAGCAAATACATTTGCCAGATACAGATGTGTTACCCGAAAAACCAAAATGGAGTACGCTCTTTATTGCCGCCGGCAAAAAAGATAAGGTGAATAAGATTGACATTGTTGGGTTTCTTTCGCAAAAAGGGCAATTGAAAAAAGAAGACATTGGTTTAATTGAAGTAAAAGATTTCTTCTCTTTTGTGGCAATTAAAAAAATAAAAGTGAGCGAAGTAATGCAGCTCATTAAAAATGAAAAGATAAAGAACAAGAAAGTAAAGATTGATGTGGCGAAGTAATTGCCTTCTGGCTGCTCTAACTTACTAATTACAAATATTTTTTAACATGGCTCAATATCGAAAGAGAAAATAATAATTTACTTTTATCTTCTTTCAGCCATGGCAAATAACACATCGCAGCATATATTATCCACTGCAGCAAACCTGCTGGGGTTTTGCCTTTTTGTTATCACTTCGTTGCATATTACAAACAAGGCAACATCAAGCATTATTGATGAATTCACTTCTGTAATTGCATTAATGCTTACTTTCTCCTGTTTTTTCTCCTTTATTTCCATTCGTACAAAAAATCCGGTCAGAGAGGAAAGGTTTGAAACAATTGCCGATTATTTATTCATTGTTTCGCTTACGGGAATAGTAATAATTATCATGCTGCTGGTATTAAGGTTTGTAGATTAAAAAGCTGAAGAAAAAATCATTCCTTTTTCAGCGCCTCAATATCCTTTGTCAGTTGCTGCGTTTCCAGCTCTAATGTGCCGTTGTAAATTCCCCTGATGCGTTTTTGTTTGTCCACAAGTAGTATATGTTCGGTATGCAAAAATTCTGTACTGTCTTTGCTGTAACCAAAATCCTCTTCGGCATAATATGATTTACGTGCCAGTTCATAAATCGCCGCTTTGTTGCCGGTAAGCAAATGCCAGGGCGTTGCAATAGAAAATGTATTGGCATATTTTTTCAGTTTAGCCACCGAATCTATCCACGGTGTTACCGAGTAAGAAAGAAAAACAATATTCGAATCATTTTTAAAAGCCCCTGCAGTTTCTTTCAGGTTGTTCATCATTCTTGGGCAAATGCTGCCGCAACTGGTAAAGAAAAAATTGGCCACATGTATTTTGCCTTCAATGTCTTTTTGTGTAATGGTTTTTTCATCATGGTCGGTGCAGGAAAAGTCAGCAATGGTATGAGTGATTTGTTTTGCTGCTTCATCACCACTAATAAAATGTGGCGTAAAGTCTGGCGTATTATAATAAGGCAGCAATGCTGTTGTTGGTTTGCTGTTGCAATATGCAAAGCAAACACTAAGGTTTATTAAAAATGCTGTC
Source organism: Bacteroidota bacterium (assembly GCA_031384415.1). Lineage (GTDB taxonomy): Bacteria > Bacteroidota > Bacteroidia > Chitinophagales > Chitinophagaceae > Ferruginibacter. Next base: position 12,407 of record JANNAM010000108.1, on the reverse strand, counting down.
CGATACATTGATACAGTTTTTTGTGCCCAGTAGACCATAACGCCTTCCGTTTTTAATTAAATAATTGCTTCTAAGCTGCCCGTTGTCGTACCAAAGTTTTTGTTCGCCTTCTTCCTGGCCGTTTTTATAGTGCATGTCTTTATACAACTTGCCGCTGCTCCCCCACTCTTTCACATTTCCTTCATACACATCATTGGCAAAATGATAAATAAATTTTTGCTGCCCGGTAGGCCACCAGCCTTTTGCTTCTCCTGTTGCTGCACCATTGTCAAAATTTCTTATTTCTTTCAGTTGCTTATTATCGTACCAAAGCTTTGAAAAGCCATGTTGTTTTCCATTTGTATAAGGTATTGCAAAAGCTGTATCGCCAGATGGATACAAAGAATAAATAAAAGCAGTTGCTGCAGTATCATTAATATAAGTAACCCCTCCGGTGGTTTTAATGGTTGCTTTTGCAGCATCCACAGGTTTCAATAAAAAATCAGTATCCTGTTTTTTTTGTTTGCATTGCAACAAAAATAAACAGGATGCCAGTATAAAAATAAGAACCCTCTTATTGTGTAACGGTGCCTGCTGTGCCATAAAAACCACTCCCATTTAAGTAGGGGTCTGTTTGATTAATGTGGTAATGATAAATACCTGCAGGGTAATCTGCAGTTACTCCGGTATGCCCGTGATAAGCATCCAGGCCGGTTGCAGTAGTGCCGCCCATATCCTGTGGTCCGTAAACGGGAAAACCATCCAGTAAAAATCCCATCAATGCCGATTTACCTTTTTGCGTAGTAAGATAAGCAGGCTCTTCGTGGTAATGATACATACCGCTCATTTGCGGATGTCCAAGGTATTGGTCGAAGCTGTTTATTTCGCCGGTAAGCGGTGAGCCGCCTGCAGCATACTGGTTAAAGAAAGGAACACCATTTAATGAAACACCTATTGCGCCACCCGGAGTTGCAGCATGTGTGGCAGCAACTGCGGGGTTCATCGGAATTTTAAAAGTAAGTGATTGCGATGCAATTGTATTGGGGTTTTGCGCCCATAGCGGATTGGTGCCACCGCCTGCTGCATACGATTCGTATTTTGTAGCTGCCCACACCGTTCCCTGGTAGTAAGGGCTTTTATGGTCGGGCAGTGCATTGCACTTAATAACAATGTTGGTTCCTTCCACATAAATATCTGTGGCACCATAAATTTTTTGATAAACGGCAGGCACTGCTGTTGTTCCGCCGCCTGTAGTTGTTGTTGAACTTTTTTTACAGGAGCTTGCTGTAAAAAACAATGCAAGGGTTGCAATGGAAAATGCAAGGGCAATTCTTTTCATAAAAATTTTTTTTTAAGGTGAATGTGTTGTTTTTTGTTTAGATGTCAATTTTTAAATTATCCTTCGCTACTGGTGACAGCTTTTTAAAAGCTGTCACCAGTAAAAAATTATTCTCCTCCTGCTGGCGGCGGCATCCTTTCATCTGGCCCCTCGCCTTCTTTTCTTCTTTCCGGCGACCCTTGTCTTTTTGGCCTTGCCATCCTGTGCAATGCATCCTGTATGATGGTATCAAATTTTTTCTGTTGTTCCGCATTGCATATTGCCCTCAGCTTCTGAAAATGCCTGAAAGTAAATTCATCTAACTGCTGGTCGGCTTCCACTGCCCTGCGGCTGTAAATATGTATTAAAGAATCGGCCACATTCCCCTGCTTCAGCAAACCAAAAAAATCATCCTTGGCTTTTCTAATGCTGTCCCGCAATCCTTTTTGCCCGGCCTGGTGTTCCTCTCTTAATTTTTTATACGCTTCCTGCTGGGCAGCATCTAATTGCAGCTCATGCGTAAGAAACTCAAACACCTGGCCCTGCGGCGGCGCTGGCTTCTGTTCATCCCTTCTGTCCCTGCCCTTTTGTGTCCACAGCAAAGCCAGCGTTGCAATATTTGCTGTAAGCAACAGCAATATGATAACAGAAATCCAGCGGTTATTGGTAAAATTGTTCATGCTTGTAAAGTTTATTCGTACACTGTTGCACTGTTCATATTATATGCTTCGGCAAATGATTCAATGCTTGCCGGTTTGTCCTGCTGCACCGCTGCCTTTGTTGCAGGCAGTTTATCTAATTTCATGATGGAAAAAATATTTACAACCAGCACAACCGAAAGCGCTGCGGTAATAAAAGCAGGGCGAAGCAACAGGAATGGTTTCCTCACCGGCTCCATTTCGTTTTGCATCCTGCCCAGCAGCCTTGTATAAAAAAAATCCGGCGCCTCCGCCTTCCTCAACCCCTGCAGGCTCTCTAATATGCTCTCCGCTTTATTATGCTCTTCCATTTTAGAATTTAGTATTTAGAATTTTGCATTTCTATTTAGATGTTCCTTTATAAAAAACCCTTCGCCCTATGGCGGCAATTCATTTAATTTTTTTCTCAGGTTTTGCTTTGCCCTTTGCAGCAGGCTGTCCACTGCCGATTCGGAGCTGTTTAAAACAGCCGCTATTTCCCGGTAACTCAGTTCTTCTACCTTGTTTAAAATAAAAGCCGTACGCTGGTTTTCCGGCAACTGCTCCACCATTTTAAACAGTATCGCCGCATCTTCTTTTCGTTCCTGCTGCACGCCGGGGTGATTAAAATCTCCCGGCTCGGTCACAGGCCGGTTGTCATCGCCAAACAGGCTGCGTACAAATCCAAAGCGTTTTTTTCTTTTCTTGCTCCGCAAAAAATCAAGCGACTTGGTTACGGTGATCCTGTATATCCAGGTAGATAACAGTGCATCGCCATTAAACTGGCCGATGGAACGGTAAACCTGTATGAAAACTTCCTGTGCAATATCTTCAGCATCCATTTCCTGCTGCAGCAGGCCGAGGGCTGTGTTAAATACCTTATGCTGGTAACGTGTTACCAGTTCCTTAAATGCAGGTTCTTCTCCATTGCGGAGGCCAATAAGCAATTCCTGTTCTGTCAAAGGTGGTGGCGGTTTTGTTTTAGACGTTGTAAAATACAAAAAGCTGTGGGATGGGGTTTTATTTGTTGAGCAAGAAATTCTTTTAATAGCTTCTCAATGCGGCAACTTCTCCTTTAAAAATCCATACACCCAGGTGCCGCCAATGGCGCTCAGCAATGTGATAAAAACAACCGTGGCGCCGCTGCCCACCTGTGCAAACAATGGCCCGGGGCAGGCGCCCGTGATGGCCCAGCCAAAACCAAACAACAGGCCGCCAAAAATAAATCCCTTATGAAATTTTTTGGGCTCTATTACAATTGCTTCTTTATTGATGGCCTTTGCATGAAACTTTTTTATTAGCAGAATAGAAACCATACCGGTTAAAATGGCCGAGCCGATAATGCCAAACATGTGAAAGCTTTGCAGGCGAAACATTTCCTGTATGCGGAACCAGGAAACAACTTCGGCTTTAATAAGCAGCATGCCGAAAAAGATGCCGGCAGCTAAAAATTTTGCATTGGCTGCAATGATATTACCTGCAGGGAGTTCAGTATTTTTTTCCATGTTATAATTTTAAAATAAGCGGAACAATAAGGTTGGCAACAAAAAAGCCGCCCAGCATAAAGCAACAGGTGGCAACCAGCGATGGCCATTGCAGGTTCGAAAGTCCCATGATGGCGTGGCCCGATGTGCAGCCGCCGGCATAGCGGGTGCCAAAGCCAACCAAAAAACCGCCCACAACAATCATGATAAAACCCTTTAACCCAAGCAGGGCATTCCAGTTAATAATTTCCTGCGGCACCATCTGGTTAAAATCATAAATGCCATAACCATTCAGTTCGGTAACAAGTGTTGGGTTAATGGCAGGCGGCTGGTTATTGGTAAGCCATTGCCAGGCTATAAAAGCGCCGGCCAGTATGCCGCCCACAAAAAAAAGATTCCACATTTCTTTTCGCCAGTTGTATTTAAAAAAGGGAATGCCTGCCGGGATGCAGGCGGCGCAAATATGCCGCAGGCTGGAGGAAACACCAAAGCTTTTGTTGCCCAGCAGCAAAAGCGCCGGCACCATCAGCCCTATTAAAGGCCCCGACACATACCAGGGCCAGGGCTGTCTTATAAATTCTAACATGGTAAACGAATTTATTTATAAGATAAACATTTCTGCTTATCAGCAGGAATTATTTTACCCGGTAAAAATTTATTGCTGAACCAGCGCAGCATCTTAATAGAATTGTTGCTGCTGCAATTCATGCGGTAATGAATAATTAAACCAGAAATAAAAGTAAGCATACCAATGAAAATGATGGATGCATTTATTCCGAAAGCATCAGCAATCAGCCCGGTAATAACAGCGCCAATGGCATATCCCATATCTCTCCAGAAACGGAATATGCCAAGGCTTTTTGCCCTATCCTGCGGATGGGTGTTTTCGGCAATGCTTGCCAAAAAAGTGGGATAAACCATGGCAGTACCCCAGCCGAGTAAAACAGAAAGAAAAATATAATGAACAAAACTTACTGCAAATGCAAGGGTAACCAATGCAACTGCCTGCAAAATCATTCCTGCAAAAAGCATATCTTTTTTACAAAAGCTATCAGCCAGTTTGCCGGTAAATACCTGGCCAATGCCCCATACGGCAGGATATACTGCCACTATGATTCCAATTTGCCCGATGGTAAATCCCCTGCTTGCCAGCAAGATGGGAAAAATGCCCCATGCCATTCCATCATTTAAGTTATTGATGAGCCCTGCCTGCGTTACCGAACCAAGGTTTTTATTTTTCCAGGTGGTTTCCCAAAAAATGTTTTTCAAACGGGGCATTGTACTTACCATGGATTCCTTAGCAATATGTTTTTTAGTGTCTTTTACAAATAGCCAACTGCACAAAAGACCAAGAACCGATAATGCAACGCCTGTATAAAAAGGATAAGGCCGCAGACCGTAATTAGCGGCAATCCATCCTGTAAGAAAAGCAACAACTGCCACCGAAATATAACCTGCAAATTCATTTAAGCCCATCGCAAGCCCTCTTTGCTTTTCGCCAACAAGGTCAATTTTCATAATCACTGTGCTTGACCAGGTGAGTCCCTGGTTTATTCCAAGCAATACATTGGCAACAAGTATCCAGTTCCAGTTTGGTGCATACATCAGTATCAGCGGAACCGGGATTCCAATCAACCAGCCTGCAACCAATAATTTTTTGCTGCCAAACTTTATGGACAATGCCCCCGTAAAATAATTGGTGACTGCTTTCACAATTCCAAACACAACAATAAAAGAAAGGATGGCCGTTTTGGCAGCAATATGAAAACTTGCATCAGCAATTTGTGGCAGTATGGACCGCTCCATCCCCACCATGCCGCCAACAAATGCATTGATGACAACAAGCAATACAAACTGCTGCCAGTTTTCTTTAAGGCCAAGCTGAATATTTTTTATTTGCATCAGTATTATTTAAAAAACCACGGCTGAATTTTAATCTGCAGGATTTTTAAAATTGTAATGATGTAAATGTGAGCTAACTGTTTACCAAATCCTTTATCATTTGATAAATAATTACTTTGCCGCCCTGATGCGGCTGAGGCTTACCTGTGTAATGCCAAGATAAGAGGCGATGTATTTAAGCGGAATACGCTGCAGTATATTGGGGTCTTCTTCAAGCAATGCTTTGTACCGTTCATCGGCAGAATGGAACTGAATGCTTTCAATGCGGTTTACACTTTCCACATAAGCAACTTCTGTTATTTTACGGGCAAGCCTTTCAATACCGGGGAAATCATCGTAGAGTTTAAAAAGCTTTGTTGCACTGATGGCAACAATTTCTGAGTCTTCCAAAATCTGTATGGCTTTGCTGGATGGCCTGCCCGTAAACAAACTCTCCACCCTTGCCACTAAATTGTTTTCAAAAGCAAAATATTCTGTTATATCGTTGCCATCTTTATAATAATACACACGGGCAATTCCTTTATTGATAAAATAAATGGTTCGGCAGGTGTGGCCAATGGGCTGCAGGTCTTTATTCTTTTTTATGCTGAGCAAAGTGGTTATATTCAAAACAGCATCTTCTGCTTCTTTTGAAAGCAGTTGGAATTTCTGGAAGTATTCAAGTAATGCCTGCATTGGTCTAAGTTAATTCAAATATTAACAACAATTGAAAGCAATACACAGCGTATGATGTTTCATAACTTTCTCTATATTTGTGCTTAATGAAAATTTTTACTTTCATAATGGCTTGTATGGTGCTGGTATTTAGCTGCATGCCCTGTATGGATGAAAGTATTGCAGCAAATGAAACAGAATCAGCGTCAGTTTTCACTGCATCAAACAACCAGCAGGAACACAACGACGATACAGACAATTGTTCGCCTTTTTGCACCTGCAACTGCTGTGCTGGTTTTTCTTTCTTATTTACTCTGCATCACACAACAACTCCTCCCTTAGCTTCATCCGAAAAAGAAACATTCCATCTTCCTGCAGCAATTTCAAATATTGCCCTGCCCGTTTGGCAACCTCCGCAATTAAGTTAATCTTTTATTTTTCTCTTTATTTTTTCTGACAAAGCCCTGCTTTGACAGCTATCATTATTAATCAGTATCAACTTTAAACATGCTTAATAAAATTATTCAGTTCAGTATTAAGAATAAACTCATCATTGGTGTAATGACGCTGGCACTCATTATTTGGGGTTTGTGGAGTGCTTCAAAATTACCAGTAGATGCATTGCCCGATGTAACCAATAACCAGGTGCAGGTTATTACCCGTGCGCCAACGCTGGCGGCTCAGGAAGTGGAACAGTTCATTACTTACCCGGTTGAAAGATCTTTATCCAATATCCAGGGTATTGATGAAATGCGTTCCTTTTCAAGGTTTGGATTAAGTGTAATAACAGTAGTTTTCAAAGAAGATGTAAACATCTATTTTGCAAGGCAGCTTATTTCCGAAAAACTAAAAGAAGCGGTGGAGCAAATTCCCAAAGGGATGGGCAATCCTGAACTGGGGCCCGTTACAACCGGGCTTGGCGAAATATACCAGTATGTTATTCATCCAAAAAAAGGAAGTGAACAAAAATATTCTGCCATGGATTTGCGTACCATGCAGGACTGGATAGTTGGCCGCCAGTTAACCGGTATTGCCGGAGTAGCAGAGGTAACAGGTTTTGGCGGCATCAGCAAGCAGTATGAAGTTGCCGTAAATCCCGAAAGGCTAAAAGCAATGAATGTTACCATTCCCGAAGTGTTGACGGCCCTTGAAAAGAACAATGAAAATACCGGCGGCGCTTATATTGACAGAAAACCCAACGCCTACTTTATAAGAGGTGTGGGTTTGGTTAAAACATTTGCCGATATTGAAAGTATTGTTATCAAACAGCAAAGTGGCGTTCCGGTTTTAATAAGAGATGTGGCAACGGTGCAGTTTGGATCGCCGCCACGATATGGTGCAATGACCTACAATGGAGAAAAAGAAGTGGTTGGCGGAATTGTGCTGATGATGAAAGGGGCCAACAGTGCATCTGTAGTGGAACTGGTAAAAGAAAGAATGAAGACAGTGCAGAAATCGCTGCCCGAAGATGTGGAAATAGAAGCATTTTTAGACCGTACCAATTTAATTGACCGTGCCATCAACACAGTAAAAACAAATTTGATTGAAGGAGCATTGATTGTAATACTGGTATTGGTTTTATTCCTCGGAAATTTCAGGGCAGGTTTAATAGTTGCATCTGCCATCCCACTATCCTTATTATTTGCACTGGCAATGATGAATTTGTTTGGCGTAAGTGCCAACCTGATGAGCCTTGGTGCCATAGATTTTGGTTTAATAGTAGATGGTGCGGTAATTATTGTGGAAGCCACATTGCATTATTTGGGTAAACAACAAACAGCCGGTAAACTTACACAGTTGCAAATGGATGAAGCAGTGGAAGGCAGTGCAAAGAAAATGATGAGTTCTGCTGCATTTGGGCAAATCATTATCCTTATTGTGTATTTACCCATTCTTTCTTTACAGGGTGTGGAAGGAAAAATGTTTCGCCCCATGGCCGAAACCGTGGCTTTTGCCATTTTGGGTGCATTGATTTTATCACTCACTTATATTCCCATGATGAGTGCTTTGTTTCTTTCAAAAAATGTTAAACACAAAAGAAATTTTTCCGACAGGATGATGGATTTTTTTCAGCGTATGTATGCTCCGCTTTTAAAGGCTGCAGTAAAATTTAAATATGCTGTGGTGGGTTTAGCTATTGCTTTGTTATTGCTGTCCATCGTAATTTTTAAAAATATGGGTGGCGAATTTATACCTACATTGGAAGAAGGTGATTATGCCATTGAATTTGTTTTGCCGCAGGGTTCATCGCTTTCTCAAACAACAGAAACCATGATGATGGCTGAGCGGATGCTGTTAGAATTTCCGGAAGTAAAAATGGTTGTTGGTAAATCGGGCGCTGCAGATATAGCTACTGACCCTATGCCGCCCGAAGCATCTGATTTAATGGTGATAATGAAACCCAAAAAAGACTGGAAAACCACCAGTGATTTTTATGAACTGTCTGATATGATGAGAGATAAACTTTCAACCATTCCGGGAGTAATTGCCGAACCAAGCCAGCCTATTCAAATGCGATTTAATGAACTGATGACAGGCATCAGGCAGGATGTGGCGATTAAAATATTTGGAGAAAACTTAGATTCACTGGTGGCCTATGCTGCTAAAGTTGCAAAAGTTATTAGCCCGATAAAAGGAATTACACAACCACAGGTGGAACGGGTGGATGGACTGCCGCAAATTACCATTGACTACGACAGGGCAAAACTGGCAGGCTATGGATTAAATATCGAAGATATAAATCACGTTATAAGTACAGCATTTGCCGGCGAAGCAGCCGGCGTAGTATTTGAAAATGAAAGAAAGTTTGATTTGGTGTTAAGGTTAGACAGTGCACACCGTACTAACCTTGATGATGTAAGTGAATTATTTATTCCGTTGCCCGATGGCAATCAAATTCCCTTATCGCAGGTAGCAACTGTTTCGTTTAAAACCGGCCCGGCACAAATAAGCCGGGAAGCCGGCAAGCGGAGAATTTATGTGAGTTTTAATGTGAGTGGCCGTGATGTTTCAAGTGTTGTAAAAGAAGCACAGCTTAAATTAAATGCAGCAATTAAACTGCCCACTGGTTATTATTATACCTATGGCGGCACTTTCGAAAACCTTCAAAAAGCAACTGCCAGGCTGATGATAGTTGTGCCGCTTGCACTGTTGCTCATCTTTTTCATGCTGTACCTTACTTTTAGTTCCATCAAAAATGCATCGTTAATTTTTACAGCAATACCAATGAGTGCAATTGGTGGTGTGTTTGCTTTACTCGTCAGGGGAATGCCATTCAGCATTTCGGCAGGTGTTGGCTTTATTGCTTTGTTTGGCGTGGCGGTATTAAATGGTATTGTGTTAATCAGCACTTTTAACCAGTTAGAAAAAGATGGGATGAAAGATATTATGCAAAGAGTTTTGGAAGGAACAAAAATACGCTTGCGGCCTGTTTTAATGACGGCTGCAGTTGCGGCATTGGGTTTTATACCAATGGCTTTATCAAGCGGCGCAGGTGCCGAAGTGCAAAAACCTTTGGCAACAGTTGTAATTGGCGGATTAATAACAGCAACATTTCTTACACTAATTGTGCTTCCCCTGCTCTACATTATTTTTTCTTCAAAAGCTAAAATAAAAATGCCTGCCCGCCGTGGCGGGAAACCTGTAACAACAATTATAACAGGTGTTTTTTTACTTACATTGTCTAACAATGTGATGGCACAACAGCCTGTGGTTAAAAGAATGCCTGTGAGCGAAGTAATTGCATTGGCAAAAAATAACCTGCTGTATGATATAAATAATCAGCAGATAAATAAAGGCAGGGCACAGATTACCACATCCTCCGCATTTCCTAAAACCGGTGTATTTGCAGAGAATGAAGACATGCGGCCATCTGATAACAAGGGCATTTTAAAAATTGGCGTATCGCAAAGTATTGCATGGCCCGGCCTGTATAAAGCACAAAAAAATCTGTATAGTGAGCAATTGAAATACTACCAGGCAAACACTGCTGCCATTGATGCAGACATTAAAAAAGATGTGAGAACTGTTTATTACCAGCTTTGGTATTTGCAGGATAAACAGCAATTGTATCACCGCTTAGACAGTATTTACAAAACATTAAGCAATGCAGCCATTCTAAAAGTAAAAACCGGCGACAGTCCCGGCTTAGACAGTATTGCCGCAAATGTAAGGATGACAGAACTTCAGGCATTATTAAAACAAACTGGTAACGATGTACAAATTCAGCAACAGTTATTAATGCAGTTACTTAATGCCGCCGAAACAATTTTACCTATGATGAAACCCTTGGAAAAACTGTCAATGCCTTTTGTTGCAACCGACAGTACTCACCCCTTACTGGCTTTGCAATCGCAAAATATCAATATTGCCAATGCAGGTGTTGCAGTTATAAAAAATGAAAACAAACCGGAGTTCTCAGGCCGTTTCTTCAGCCAGCGGATCTGGGGTGCAAAAGATCCGTTCTCAGGTTTTTCTGTTTCGGCATCATTTCCATTGTTTGGTGCAGGCGCTTACCGCAATAAAGTAAAAGCAGCACAGGCAGAAATGGCAGTGCAGCAAAAGCAGTATGATTATGGTAAACAAATGCTAAATACAAGGCTGGTGCAAATGCAGCAGGAAGCAGAAAGAAACAGCAGCATGTTATCTTTTTACGAATCAACTGGTTTAAAACAAGCAAATGAAATTATTAAAGCTGCCACGCTGGCTTACCGTGCCGGCGAAATAAGTTTTGCTGAGTTGTCGCAGTTTCTTACACAGGCAATTGAAATACAAAAAAATTATTTGGAGAACCTGAATGTTTACAACCATTCTGTCATTCAGTTAAATTATTACATCAATCAATAAAAAATTAAATAATGAAGAAGTTGATAAATAAAGCAGTGATTTTTACCACCCTTGTTTCTTTCGTTTCCTGCGCAGGTAATGATGAGAGCGTTAAAACCGGCAACCCTGAGGTTGCTAAACAGGAAGAAGCAAGCCATGCAGATGAACATGAAAATCCTAATACTGCTACACTTACTGCAGAGCAGATAAAAAGTATTGCTGTTGAATTAGGCGCAATAGAACAAAAACAATTAACTGCATCTGTAAAAGCCAGTGGTGTACTTAAAGTTCCCAATCAAAACAAAGCCAGTATAAATTCTGTTTACAGCGGTGTAATAAAATCTTTATTGGTGCAGCCTGGTAATATTGTAAGAAAAGGACAAACCATTGCCACAATTGCCAACCCAGAATTTATACAGGTCCAAAGCCAGTACCTGAATGTGAATACAAAAATTACGATGGCAGAACTGGAAGTAAAAAGACAAAAGGAACTGAACGAAGGTAATGCCGGGGCATTGAAAAATTTACAGTCGGCAGAAACTGAATTGCGGACATTGCGAACAGCAAAATCAACCCTGCAGCAGCAATTGCAGTTGATGGGTATTAATCCTGCAAAGCTTTCCAATGGTAAATTAATTTCGGTTATTTCCATTGCAAGCCCTATCAGTGGCGTGGTAAGTAATGTTATAGTAAAGATGGGCAGCTATGTGGATGTTACTACAGTGATTGCAGAAATAGTTGACAACAGTCAGTTGCATCTTGACTTGTTTGTGTACGAAAAAGATTTGCCCAAATTAAAAAATAACCAGACCATTCATTTTACAGTTACCAATAATCCGGGAAAGGAATATGATGCACAGATTTATTCATTAGGTTCTTCTTTTGAAGGAGAAAGCAAGGCGATAACAGTACATGCATTGGTTAAAGGAGATAAAACAGGCTTGATTGACGGCATGAATGTTACTGCAGTTGTAAGTTTAGACAAATCAACTGTTCCGGCAGTACCCAATGATGCCATTGTAAGGGTAGATGGGCAGGACTATATTTTTGTACTCACTGATGAAAAGACGGAAGCAAATACCAAAGTAAAAGACAGCATAAAGCAGAATGCAAAAAAAGAAGAAAAGGGAATAACTTTTGAACGCATCCCTGTTGCCAGGGGAACAGCAGATGTTGGCTATACCGAAATTACATTAATGAAAGAAATACCTGCAGATGCAAAGATTGTGGTAAAAGGGGCATTCTTTGTATCAGCTAAAATGACCAACACCGAAGGGCACGAAGATTAACATAACTGATGTCAGAAATTTTAAAAACTGCATTAAGATATTTCTGTAGCTTTTTTAATTATTTACAGTAAGCAAAGCAGCCTGTATTAAATTTCCCGACTTTACTTCACAACTTATTTTAACAGTAAGTGGTTTTACAATTTTTAAAACCCTGTTGTTATTACTGGTAGCGGCATCCACAATTAATTTTCCAATCACATCAGGCATCCCATTTCCACCAAAACCATTCTCATTATTTGATGCTGTTGTTGAAATACCATCACCAAAAACCAAAGTGCTT
>JANNAM010000231.1:0-3467 GCA_031384415.1 Bacteroidota bacterium | reverse complement strand
CCGAAATATTGAATTTTGAGCTCTGCTATTTTTGTTTCAGATTTTTTAAGTCTTTGATAATAACGTCCGGCTCAAAGTCTTGAAGTGCAATAGCAATATGAAGAACCTCAATTCGTGAATCATTCCAAGAAGCCGGAGGTAACAGCCATTGTGAATGGTCTTCCCAAAAATTATCCCAATCGGAAATAATTTTCTTCGTTTTACCTTTCTTTCTGACTTTACTTTTTTGCTGTGTCATTGGGTTGCTTACAACGGACAGGGCTTGGCGTTGTTGGGGGATTTGGAAAACGTCCGCCCGGAACTGAAGCCCAATTAAAAAACTAAAATTGAAGTTAACAACTAAAAGCCAAATAGTATTCGGTCAAGCCCGAACAACCGCCGCCATGTTGCTGCAGATGAAGATAACAACGTCCTGCCCCAATAACGCCAAACCCAATGTTGGTGGCAGGCATTTTCGTCAGCTAACCGTGTCGAACTTAAAGCTCAAATTATATTTTGTCAACGAAATATTTTGAATTGCTTTAGATGCAAGAAGAACTCTATTGTCAAAGTCTGATGCTACTAAAATACCACGAATTTTTTCTTGTATTCCGCTTTCAATCAACGCTCCAATGTAACCTAAAATTTGTCCTAATGCTGCGTCCTTTGCTTTCCCTGCTTTTGTTTCTATTACAACATAGTTTCCGTCTTTGTCTTTGCAGAAGATGTCAATAAAACCTGCCGCTGTACCATATTCTGTTCCAATCAAAGTTAGACCAGGTTCAATTTCGTTCAGTCTATTTGATAGATAAATCTGCAAATCCTTTTCTATTGAAATTGCAAATTCAGTTACTGCTTGCTCTTCTACTTTTTCAACTTCACTGTTGTCAGTATTTTCCATTAAGTCGGTAATTTCTATTTTACCTGTTTTTATTTGAGATTTATACCAATCATAATGACTTCTCTGCCATTTACTATTTGGAAAGTTATCTTTTACTAATTCTGTCAACCTTTCAAATGTTGGCAAGCCTCCATTAGAAATTGTCTCGTCAATTACTAACTGCTTTATTGAACTGTAATTTGGCATATATGTGTCTTATTGATTTTGCTATTTTGAAGGGTGCCAGTATGCTTGCCACCAACACTAGCATTGATGCTATAATACGCTCCCTCCTAAAAATTTAGCGTATTGAAAATCAATATTGTAGTGTTATACATTTTGTATTGTTTATAGCATCAATGCAATTTACTAAAATATTTAATTTGTTTATTTAAAAAAACATAGCACTCCTTGCCCGCCAAAAAAAAATTACCACTTTGGGGTATTGTTTTTTTCGTTTTCTGTTTTTATTTTAGCAGTAAGTTTTTACTGATTACGAAATGTGTTTAAAAAAGGGCTGGGTTGCTCCCGGTTCTTTTTAAAGAATGGGAAAACACCATTATCCTTCCAAAAATCTTCTGTTCAGGCATTTTAAAAATTGTGTTTGCTTCCACAGTTCTATGTTTTAAAATGAAACACTGCTCTGTGGCTTCCACATTGCTATGTTTTTAACACAAACACTGCTTTGTGGCTTCCACATTGCTATGTTTTTGACACGAACACTACGCTGTGGCTTCCACACGGCTATGTTTTAAACATAAACACTGCTCTGTGGCGTATAAAATTGTGTTTTAAGTATCGAAATGTATTTTCTAACAATCTAAATACCTTCATTATGCTACAATTTAAACAACTGCATCCCGATGCAGCACCTGCTGCCGGCGGCGATGAAGCCGGAAAACCTGTTGAAACAGCCGCTATTCCGGCGGCGGATGTAGATTTTATGGATGTGTCAAAAAACGTTGCTGCCAACTGGCTGGCCAGCCCTGCCATTACACTTGTGTGGAAAACAGCACCCGATTTTGACAAAGATGTGCAGGCTTATGCAATTAGCCTCACAAGCCGCAAGGCCAGCGGCAGTTTGAGGCCTGGCCAGTCGCTTACGCTTAAGCAAATGGACAGGCAAGCTGACCTTGCCGTTAAAGAAGTGAAAGTGTATATTGAACGAAAATTTAAAACTGCTGCTGCCACTGCACAGTTTGCCCGCTATGGCATTGTTAAAGAGGCTAAGAGTTATTGCCTGAGCCGTGACCGCAATAACCGCAAAGAAGCTTTCAAATTAATGATAGATGCCATAGCAACCGATGGCTTTGGCGCCGAAGAATACGGCACTGCCTTTTGGACGGATATGCAAAAGAATTATTCAGATGCCCTTGAGCTTGCCGGAAACACCGCAGGCACTGTTAGCGGCAAAGTGGCCACTAAAAACGAACTTAAAAAAAGTATTAAAAACGTAATGAAAAGCCTGCAGCTTGTTTTAAGAGGCAATTACCCTGATACTTTTACCAAAAAATACAGAGAGTGGGGATGGCAGAAAGAGAGTTATTGAGGTTGATGGTAAGGTTAAGGTTTAGATGGCAGCTTTTGGGGGCTGCCATTTTTTTTGTTGGTTTTCTGTCCCAGCGGGGTTTTCACCGCATGCTTTTTAAAAATAGAACTGTGTCCGTGAAACCCCGCTGTCTAAAAGTTGCTGGCACATAACACTCCCATCCTAAATATCCCTGAAGTGTTTAGGTACAAAATGTTTTGCTAAACCTTCTTCATAAAACGAAGCACTGCTGTGTTCATACTCTGTCCCAGCGGGGTTTTCACAGTTTACACTTCAAGAAATAAAAACACTTCTGTGAAACCCTGCTGCATAAAAGCACCGGGCATGTAAAACTGCCAACCTAAATCTCTCTGAAGTGTTTAGGTAAAAAATGTTTTGCTAAACCTTCTTCATAAAACGAAGCACTGCTGTGTTCATACCCCACAAAATCTTTAGCCAGGTTCCATTTGCCACTCACCGGATTGTGGTGAATATAATTCAATTTCTGCAACAAAAACTTTTCGGAAAATATAGCTTTGGCATCAAATGAATCTTTAAATACTTTATGTAACTGGCCTTTCTTTTTTTCTCTTGCTGTAACAGCATCCTGCAATAATTGTAAAGTGGCAAGTTCCTTTTGTTGCGCTAATCTGTTCACAAGTTCGTAGGCCATAAATCGTTTGGCATTTCCAATAATTTTATTCAAATCAAAATTGGCTGATGGAAAGTAAAGGATACAATGAATATGATTTGGCATAATTACATAAGCAACAACTTCAACAGTGTCATTTCTTAAAAGCGTAAACCATTTGTAAACTAAATCATAGCTGTTTGTTTTTTCTATTAATGATAACCAGTTGTAGCAGGTGAAAGTGCAAAAGTACATGCAGTAAATATCGGAGTGTTGGTATTTTACAGGCATACTGCTAAGTTAATAAATGGCAGGTATTTAATACGGAGTGTTCACAACAGCGGGGTTTCACGGGAGAAGTTTTTGTAATGAGAAGTAAGCAGTGAAAACCCCGCTGAGACAGCATACTGCTAAGTTAATAAATGGCAGGTATTTAATACGGAGTGTTC
>JANNAM010000046.1:0-5394 GCA_031384415.1 Bacteroidota bacterium | reverse complement strand
GAGTTTTTGGCGGATATGTTGGTATGAATATTCATAGCGATGTTACTATATTCCGTTATTTTTCGCAGGTACTTTCTTCTTTGGATTTTATAGATATTATACCTGCTACCATTAAAACATTTTTCTTTGGATTTTTTATCGGCATCATTGGTTGTTACAAAGGATTCACTGCTGCCAATGGAACAGAAAGTGTGGGTAAGGCGGCCAACTCTGCAGTAGTTGCGGCTTCACTTACCATATTTATAATTGATATGCTGGCTGTACAGATAACAGATCTTTTTTTCTAAAAAAAATAATGATACAAGAAGAAACAAATATAAAACAAGAACTAACTGATGATAACTCAGTGCCTGTTATAAATATCAGTGGGCTGTATAAATCATTTGGAAAAACGAATGATGTTTTAAAAGGCGTTGACCTTACTGTAAGAAAAGGCGAAAACCTTGTGGTACTGGGTAAGTCAGGTTCAGGCAAGTCGGTAATCATAAAATGTATGGTGGGTTTGGTAGAAGCAGATGAAGGTGAAATAGAATTATTTGGTACAGATATAGCCACGCTTAACAACAGCCAGCTAAATGCACTCAGGGTAAGAATTGGTTTTCTTTTTCAAAATGCAGCTTTATATGATTCAATGACGGTAAGAGAAAATCTTGCCTTTCCACTAAAGCGGCATTTAAAAAAGCTTTCTTCAAAAGAAGCAGAGGATAGAATTACAGAGGTGCTGGAAAGTGTGGGTCTGGCAGAAGCCATTGACAAGATGCCCGCCGAATTATCGGGAGGCATGCGTAAAAGAATAGGGCTTGCCCGTACACTTATTTTAAAACCTGAAATTATAATGTATGATGAACCTACTACAGGTTTGGATACCATTACTTCCAGGGAGATAAGTGAACTGATGCTGACCATTCAGAAAAAAAATAAAACAACATCTGTTATTATTACCCATGATATGGCTTGTGCAAAACTCACCGGCGACAGGCTGGTGATTTTAAAAGATGGAGTGATTTATGCAGAAGGAAGTTACGATGAACTGGAAAAAAGTGATGACCAATGGGTGCGTTCTTTTTTCTTTTAATCATTTTAAAAAATAAGTTATGAAAAAAGAAAATGGGTTTACATGGAAATTGGGAATGTTTGTAATGATCGGACTGGCATTAATTGTATTTACTGTTTATTATGTTGGTAAGAATAAAAATCTATTTGGCTCCACCTTTCATTTAAGGGCACAGTTTAAAACAGTAAGCGGCCTTAAGGAAGGAAACAACATCAGGTTTTCGGGCATTAATATAGGCACGGTAGATAACATTGAATTGATAACGGATACATCAGTGATGGTTGATTTGATAATAAGAAAAAAATACCAGGAGTTTATTAAAACCGATGCCCGGGCAAGCATTGGCTCAGATGGGTTAATGGGCGACAAGGTACTTACCATTTCACCAGGAACCGATTCTAAAAATCCGGTAAAAAATAATGACCTGATTGTTTCAAAAACTGCGATTGAAATGGAGGATGTAATGAGCAGTGTGAAAGCAAGTGTAGATAATGTTGGTATAATAACCGGCCAGCTTGCCGAATTTAGTTATAAGATGAACAATGGAAATGGTGCATTATCAAAATTAATCTCAGACGAAGGGTTTTCCAACAGCCTCAAGGGCACACTGTCTAATCTGCAAACCAGTTCAGGCGAATTCTCAAAAATGACGACTAAAATGAATAACGGGGTGCTTGATTCAACCATGGCTAACATACAGGGTGCTACAAAAGGCCTGAATGAAAACATGGAAGCTGCAAAGCACAACATTTTATTAAGAGGATATTTTAAGAAGAAGAAAAAAGCGGAATTGAAAAAACAGGAGGCTTTAAAAAAGAAAAACGAACAGAACCTTTTACTTAATGCAAAAGACAGCATTAAACATTAATGCAAAGGCCAGGAGGCAGTGTTTTTTTATTAAGCCTGGCAAATAGATTTATCTCCGGTTTATAACTTTCTCTTTTAAATTTTTTAATCTGTGAATGATGTAAGTTATTTTAAACATTGTGTAACATTTTTATTTCAGCAGTGTTCATCTTTGTGTTTTAATTTTCTGATTATTGTATAAAGCAAACAATCATGAACAATTTGCCTGAATTAAATGGTAACTGGGATGAGACCAAAGGAATCTTAAAACAAAAATTCGGAATGCTAACCGACAGTGATTTATTGTTTACCGAAGGTAAGCAGGATGAAATGCTGAGCAGGCTGCAAACTAAACTTGCCCGTACAAAAGAAGATATACACAAACTTATTTATGATTTACAAAACGGAAAAAGAAATCAATAACGATATTCTTACAATTACAATGACAATACGGGAAAAATTTCCTGAATTATCAAAATACATAACAGAAATGCCGGTTACCATTCCTGATACAAATGATCCGGCAATAAATATTAAAAACCTGCAGGGGTATTACAATTCGCTGGATGCACTGATGAAGAAATATTCGGTAACCCACAACACAAATAAAAAAAATAAACAATAAATATTATGACAACATCACCCAAAAGTTTAGGCATCTGGATGGATCATTCAACTGCCCGTTTAATGGAATTTACCGGCCAGCAGATAGAAACAAAAACAATTGAATCGGAATTTACGCATGAAGAAAAAACTGACAGCCTGGGCAAAAGTGAAAATATAATGCACAATAAGGAACAGCAGCGGCAGTCGGCGTATTATAAAAACCTGGGTAATGTTATAATAAATTACGAAGCTGTCATTCTTTTTGGGCCTACCGATGCAAAGGTTGAGCTGTTTAATGTTTTAAGGGCAGACCATCATTTCGATAAAATTAAAATTGAAATTAAAACGGCTGATAAAATGAGCGAACACCAGCAGCACGCCTTTGTGAAAGAACATTTTTCAAAAAATTAATTTTTTACTTTTCTAGCAATGCTGATGAAAGAAACTAATACCTCTACAAACCTGCCTGAAGAAGACAACATTGATGAGTGGAAACTTCCGGTATATCCTGCAGAAGATGATATTTACCACAAATCAAAAAAAGAAGGAAGCATAGATCCTGCTGATGTTGATAAAAGAAAAGCTTCAAATGAAAAAAAAGGAACAGCCAACGAAAAAGAATTTGAGGAAGATATATCAGGCAATGATTTAGATGTGCCCGGATCGGAACTGGATGATGACATGGAAGATATCGGCAGCGAGGATGAAGAGAATAATTTTTATAGTATTGGCGGAGATAATCACAATGATCTTGAAGAAGAGAAGGAAAGCTGATAGCTTAGGAAGTATTTAAATGAAATTATAACAATCAAAAAATCAACGTTATGAAAAATGTATTAATTGCACTTGACTATGGCCCTACTGCACAGCAAGTTGCCGAAGCTGGTTTTTCATTAGCGAAAGCTTTGGGTGCCAATGTTGTGCTGCTGCATGTAATAACAGAACCGGTGAATTATTCTTCCCCGGCATATTCACCCGTTATGGGGTTTGGTGGTTTTATGGAGATGGATTATCTGCAGCCGGATATTACTGATACACTTAAAAAAGCATCGCAGGCTTTTCTTGATAAATCAAAAGAGCATCTTGGCGATGAAGCTGTTAAAACTCTTGTAAAGGATGGGGATGCGGCTGAAAAAATAATTGAGGCAGCAAATGAACTGCAGGCAAATGTAATTGTACTGGGTTCTCACAGCCGCAAATGGCTGGAGGCAATACTTATGGGAAGTGTTACAGAAAAAGTTTTACGTCATACAGCTATACCGCTGTATATTATTCCAACCAAAAAGCAGGATTGATTTTTTAGTCTGAAAAAAACTATAAAATCTGTAAATCATGTAATTCATTTCATTAATTGTGTAACACTAATCTGATTAAAGTTGTTCAACTTAGTTCTTTCAAATATCTTAATTTATTTTTTATGAAAGATAATAACGGCGATTCAAAATTTCCCGTTGAGTCCTCAGGGCTCCGGGAGCAGCATCTGGAAAACGAAACCAAAGGGATTAGTGAACTTAAGCTGTATCCTTCCAGCGAATATATTTATACAAAACCAACAAAATTAAACGAAAAGGTTTTTGAAGACGATGAGCCGGATGTTGCAGATTTAGAACAAAATGACGAACAGGAATACAAAGGCATCGAAGATGAAGAAAATACCTACTTCAGTTTACAAGACGACGACAGGGATTAGTTAACAATCGGTTTTAAATAACAAAGCAGCGGTACACAAACTGGGATGCCTTTGCAAAGAGCAGGTAACAGGCTTTAGTAAGGGCATATCATTCTTCTGACATTTAATTTTCCATTCAAAACAAGGCAACATTGAAAAGACAAACAAAATGGTCGGCAGACCAGGCGCACAGTGAAATTGGATTTAAGGTACGGCACTTAATGATTGCACATGTAAAAGGCACTTTTGCAGTGTTCGATGGAAGTATTTACACCACCGGTAAAGATTTTACTACCGCACAAATTGACTTGTGGATTGATGCAGCATCGTTAACTACCGGCAATGCAAACAGGGACGAACATTTAAAAGCCGTTGATTTTTTTGATACAGACCTTCATAAACAAATAACATTTATTTCAACCACTATTGAAAAAACGGGCCACGAAGGAATTTATGATATGTGGGGAGAGCTTACAATAAAAGAAGTAACAAAAACTATAGAACTGCAGGTGGAATTTGGCGGCATTATTAACGACCCCTGGGGAAAAGAAAGAGCCGGTTTTGAAATTAACGGAAAAATAAACAGAGGCGACTGGGGACTTGTATGGAATAAAGTGGTAGAAACAGCCGGCTTAATGGTGAGTGACGAAATAGCTATTTCATGCGAAGTGGAACTGATAAACATGGGCCAAAAAGAACTGATAATGGAACTGGAACCACAGGCAGACGAAAATTGTATTTTGTAAAACTTCTGTAGTTAAGGACGAACATGGAGCAAAAAGCCCGCTGCAAAATTGTGGCGGGCTTTTTTATTAAAATGTTTAAATGGTAATATGTGAAAGTTGCAACTCTTATCTCTAATTGTGTAATACTCACACAGATTAAACATGTCACCTTTGTAAAGTGAAAATACTTTCACACCTGTCCCGTCATTCACGGGAAAATAAATTTAATCAAGTGAAAACCAAAAATCTTTTAGCTGCCCTTTCAATCGCATCCGTTGTTTTTTTTGCCGGATGCCAAAAGGATGAATTCGTTGAAATTGACGGGGTTTGCCCGGTTGTAGTTTCTACAAACCCGGTAAACGGTGCAACCCTTGTTCCCCTCGACAAAATTATTACTGTCACATTTAATTAACCAATGAATACTGGAACTATTAAGCAGTCTTCTTTTATTTTAATGGGGCCGGCAAAAATTACAGGTACCATTTCTTACAGTG
>JANNAM010000223.1:0-3169 GCA_031384415.1 Bacteroidota bacterium | reverse complement strand
TTTATTTATTAAGAAATCTGTTTTTGTATAAATCGTCAGGCATGGATAAAATTTGTTCAAAAGTGTAGCTTCAAGGGGAAGGAGGTGCTTGTATTGTGTGTCACTTAATACTGAGACAAAGTTGTAAACTGAGGAAGCCTTATGCTACAGGAATTTGATTGTATTTGGATGGGGTTTTTCCTGTTTCGGGATTAGAAAATCATGGTATTTGTGTTTGGGTATTGCAGGAGTGGGGAATGCGTAGTAGTTTGGTGTTATTAAATAACTTTTAAAAATTAAAAAACTATGCCTAAGCTGATTGATCTAACACTTAGTCCATCTCCAGGAGATGAGATTGAAATTGAACAACTTCAACATTATGTTGACAGGTACAAACTAGAAAGATATAAGCACATAGTTGCTCATATTAATGATGATTCAAGAGGCGCTTGGATAAGCAAAGAGAAAATACAAGAATTTTTAACCAATAACCCCGATGCAGATGGTTTAAGACTATATTATGGGGTTATTGAAGATTTCCATGAAGGTTTCGAACAAGGCACTCACAACTTATTACTCGTTCCCACACAAAAATCAGGAACTGACAATATAGATTTACTAGGTAATGCAAACTGGGTAATTGTACTGTTAAATGCTTCGTCAGCTGCGATTGCAGGAGATCCTCAGGCAGCATTATGCCCTCCGCCAAGAAACCCATGCGGTGGAAATGGCTTAAGTTATTGAATAGTTCGTAGTTGAAGATTTCTGTAAGTCGAAGCTTAAATTGATTTGAATGGAGATACCATTATACTTCTATTTCAATCTTGCATCTATTATAATCTGGCTAAGCGTTAGAACAAGATTGAAAGAGTCCTTATTAAACAAAGTAGGAATTCTTATAAGTGTCAGCTTTTTCATTGAATTGGGGGCACTTATATATTCCTACTCCTTAAGGACTAGTAACCACTGGATCTATAATGTTTATACAACCGGGCAAATTATTTCCATTTTATACATTTACTCTAAAGCGATTGTTAATACACATATATCAAAAAGAATAGTTTTTCTAGCCATTATCTTCTTTTTTCTTGTAATTGCAAATCTTCTTTTATTTCAGAGCTTTTTTAGATTTCATACTTACACGTATATTATCGGTTGTTTTCTTATTTTCTATACATCTATTGAATATTTGAGGCAATTACTCCATCAAGAAAATTGGATTCCATTAAAACGGCGCCCTTTCTTTTGGATAACAATTGGCAATATTATTTACTTTGTTTGTAGTATGTTTTATTTGGGATCTGTAAACTACATTCTTGATAAAAATTTGGATGAATATGGCAACCTGATTAACCTGTTCGTCTATCTTTTTACATCTGTACAATTTATATTTTACTCGATTGCCTTTCTATGCAACCTGGATCAAAAACTGAGTTAATAGTATTATTTGTAGCAGGAATTGCTATATGCATTGTCATGTTTGGCTACCTTATCTATTTCTTATTTTTATATCAGAAAAGAAAAGAAAAGCATTTTAAAGAAACTGAAAGTCTAAAACTAAACTTCTCCCAAACCCTCCTCCAATCCCAAATCGAAATTCAGGAACAAACTCTGCAGCACATCAGCAGGGAATTGCATGATAACCTCGGCCAGGTGGCCAGCCTCATCAAAATAAATTTAACCACGCTTAAGCTAGATGACCGGGAAAAGGCCCTTGAAAAAATAGAAGACACCAAAGAACTCACCCGCCAGTTAATTGGTGATATCAAGTCGCTTTCCGTAAGCCTCAGCGGCGACAGGGTGGCACAAACCGGGCTGGTAAAAGCCCTGCAAACAGAAGCAGAGCGGTTAAATAAAACAGGATTGTTTGTTGTACTATTTGAGCATACCGGCGGCATACCCACTATTGAAAATGATACCGCCATTATTGTTTACCGCATGGCGCAGGAAGTGCTTAACAATATGGTAAAACATAGTGAAGCAAAACACATTAATATTAAACTCACTTTAACGGAAAGTTTATTTACATTAGCATTCAGCGATGATGGTAAAGGGTTTAGCATGGAACAGATGCAGCAAAGCGGCTCCGGCCTCGCTAACCTGCAGAAGCGTGCCGGCCTGATCAATGCAATACTGCAGGTAACCAGCAGCCCCGGCAATGGTTCCCGTACCAGCATCGAACTGCAAGTATAAATAAATTTTTATGCCGCCAAAACTAGATATGCGCCTTGCGCTGGTAGATGATCATAAACTTTTTCGGAAAGGCATGTTTAGCTTAATCGAAATGGTATGCGGTAACTGCCTTATTTCTTTTGAAGCCGATAACGGCCTCGACCTGCAGCAAAAAATAAATGCCACCAACCAGCCCGACATCATTTTGATGGACATCAACATGCCGGGTATGGATGGTTTTGAAGCGGTGGAATGGCTGAACATAAATTTCCCGCTGGTGAAAATACTGGTGGTAAGCATGGTGGAAAAGGAAGAAAGTATTGTGAAGATGCTGAAGCTTGGGGTAAAAGGCTACCTGAGTAAAGATGTAGAACCACATGTATTAGGGGAAGCACTCACAGCCATCATGAACAAAGGGTTTTACTATACGGATTTTATTACCGGCAAACTGGTGCATGCACTTCAAAATGGCAACGGCAATAATGATCCAAACAGCGGAGGTGCTCATGAATCACTCTCGCCACGTGAAATGGAATTTTTGCAGCTGGCCTGCTCAGAACTTACCTACAATGAAATTGCCGCAAAAATGTTTCTCAGCCCAAAAACAATAGATGGCTACCGCAATGCATGTTTCGAAAAGCTGCATTTAAAAAGCCGGGTTGGCTTAGCCATGTATGCTGTAAAGCATGGCCTTATAAAAGTGTAGCAAAAAAAGCAGCCAGCCTTAACCGGACGAGCCGCTGAACTTAACGATGCTGCTTTAAGCCCTCGTTGCTTGCCAAATGATTTTCTGAAAGCCGATGAGCAACACTCCATATGCCGCTTTCAGAAGGGTTGCTTTTAATTTACGAAGGAGAGCCTTAAAAAGCAAACAGCCTTCACGTAATCCCCATAGCTTTCAGTGATTTTGGTAACCGCCTGTTTGCTACATGCAACAATCATTCATGCGCCGGAAATGGATTTCCCCGGTGGCAGGTGTTGCAGCTTATCACATTCAGCAGATAACCGGGTTTTCCTG
>JANNAM010000016.1:0-21652 GCA_031384415.1 Bacteroidota bacterium | reverse complement strand
AAAAAGACGTTATCAATATTGTGATACCAAGGGTGAAAGCAAAATATCCGAAGTATGCTCATTTGTTTAACAATAAAATTAAATACCACGTAAACCCAACAGGCAAGTTTGTTATTGGTGGCCCACACGGCGACACCGGCTTAACTGGCCGTAAAATTATTGTGGATACTTATGGCGGTAAAGGTGCTCATGGCGGTGGCGCTTTTAGTGGCAAAGATCCCAGCAAGGTTGACCGCAGCGCTGCTTATGCTACAAGGCACATTGCTAAAAACTTAGTTGCCGCAGGTTTGTGCGATGAAGTGTTGGTGCAGGTGTCGTATGCAATTGGTGTGGCACAGCCAACATCTATCAATGTGGTTACTTACGGCACTTCTAAAGTAAAATTAACCGATGGCGAAATTGCAGATAAAGTAATGAAGATGTCCTGCTTCGACATGCGTCCTTATTTTATTGAGCAGCGTTTAAAACTGCGTAACCCAATGTACAGCGAAACAGCAGCTTACGGCCATATGGGACGCAAGAATGAAATAGTTGAAAAAACATTTACTTCTCCTGATGGCAAAACCATTAAAAAGAAAGTAGAATTATTTACATGGGAGAAACTCGATGCTGTGAAAGAGGTGAAGAAGGTGTTTGGGCTGTAAAAATCCTCCCCAAACCCCTCAGAAGGAGGGGCTTTCGAAAACCATAAGTTTTGAAAGCTTATGGTTTTTTTTATTGAATTAATAAAAGTTAAATTTAACTGTGAAAAATTTCAGGCAACAGCAGCACAGACCAAAGAAAACATCTTTGGTGGTGGGCAGAGAAGCAATAATTAAGGCAATGCAAGCCGGCAAGCAATTGGAGCGTATCTATTTGCAAAGCACAGTGCATGGTGAAGTGATTGATGAAATTAGAAAGCTGGCGGAGCAATACCAGGTTCCCATTAATAAAGTGCCGGTTGAAAAACTCAACAACTTCAATGTATTTAACCACGAAGGCTGTGTGGCGCTGATTGCAAAAGTGCAGTATCAAAATCTGCAGGATGTAATTTCTTTTGTTGTTGAAAAAGGCGAAGCGCCTTTGTTTTTAATATTAGACGGCATTACCGATATTAGAAATATTGGCGGCATTGCCCGAAGCGCTTTTTGCTTTGGCGTAAATGCCATCATCATACCCGACAAAGGAGTTGGTGCATTGAATGAAGATGCTATTTTAACTTCTGCCGGTGCTCTTGAACAAATTGCAGTGTGCAGGGTAAACAGTTTGATGAAGGCAGTAGATGATTTGCATTTGAATGGCATAAAAGTTTTTGCCAGCGAAATGAAAGCCAGCAAAAAGGTTTTTGATATTGATTTTAAAGAACCCTGCGCCATTGTGATGGGAGGGGAGGAGCATGGTGTGTTTCCTGCATTGCTGAAAATATGCGACGAACAATTTCAAATACCGATGCCCGGCGATTTTGAATCGTTGAATGTATCGGTTGCCACTGGAATTGTTTTGTATGAAGTGATGAAACAGCGACAGCCCTGAGAACAGGGCCGCCGTATCATCATTAACTATCAATTAAAACGTTTGTCATAGATTTTAAATGTGTTTTCAGAAGATGATAAAAGGACTGCTGAATGCTGCGGCTGCGATGCCGGCAACTGCAATCACAGAAACTCCAATTGCAACAGCAGTTCCCACAGCATGGCTTCTTTTTGTTTTCTGTTTGTCTTTTTCCAATATTTCTATTTTTTCAATATTGGCAATTGATATTGTAAAAGATCCGGTGTCTGAATTATTGCCGGGAATAATATAAACATGTACTTCATTTAATACCAGGGTTTCATCATCGTCAGTAATTTTGGTGGTTCTGTATTTCATGTCTCCGTCCCGCCCGTTGGTTAAATGAAGCTTATGCATAGCGGGCAATGTTTCTAAAGTACATTGGATGTTTTTTTTATCCTCAGTAATCAGAATGTTTTTCATTGCAAAAGCTTTTAAATCGTCCCGGAGTATAAAATACTTATCCTTCATTTTCATAGTTTCCACAATAGATGTTGGCACAGGCTGATTAGCAGTTACCGCTTTGTAATAATTATTGCAGGATGCAAATGCAAAAAGAATAATGATGATTGTTAATAATTTTTTCATGATTGTTATTTTTAGTTGGTTCCATTTTGTAATGGTAAATATGGTTTCAATAACTGTTTTGCCTGTTGCCATTTTTCCAGACTGTTATTTACAATGAGGGTTGGTTTTTTTCTTGTGCCTGCTATAATACTTCCGGTTACAAGCCCAATTGCAGAGCCCCCTATAAGCCCGGCTGTTACCCCTTCGGCGGGTGTGTAAGTAAACAAATCACTTAAAATGGCATCAATTGAAGTACCATTGGTTTTCTTTTCGCCGGTGAAAGCGCCAATAAGTGCCAGGCTGGCTGCAGAAATGCCGGTTGTTAAAGCAACGGTATGGCCAAATGAACGCCTCATTTTAATAGAGCCAATAGTTTTTGCCGCCACTTCCACCGTATCTTTTCCATTTAACAAAACCATTGAGCTGTCTGTAATAGTTAATAAATGCCCCTTTTGAAATTTAGAGTTCTTGTTGTCAAATACTCTTACAAATGCGCTAGATTTTTGAGCAGTTGAAACATAAGATGCCAGGAGTATAGTTGCTGTGATGATAATCTTTTTCATAATTAATAGTTTTATGTTGATGAGCAATAATTGAGTTATTAAAATTTTATTCCGCCAGATAATGAGATTGTATTCATCACAGCACCAATGTTTGTGCTTTTAGAAACCGATACAAAACTGTTGTCCTGCGAATTGGTAATTCTTAGTTCTTCAGTTTTGGCTGGCATGGTAAAAGTAATATCACTCCTGAGGCCCATGAACCAGCTTTTCTTGTTTAAAAAATTCCAGTAACCGGTAAAAATTACCCCTGGCAAAACATAGTTTTTATCAGAAGAAACCGGTACTGTGCCATAAGGATCTGCTTGCTTAATATTGCAGATGGAAACTGCTGGGCCTATGCCAATGGCGGCATTTTGTTTCTTGTTTTTCCACATATAGGCTGCATAAGCAGTTGACAGTTTGCTGCTGATACTGATATAATTAACATTGTTTCCTGAGGCATCTGCTCCCCGTACAGTAGTTTTTGCAGTGCCACCAAATCCAGCTTCAACCGATCTGTTTTCTGAGATATTGTAACCATACCTCACCTTAAAATTCGAATTGTTATCATCGGTAGTGGGATATTGTGTACTGCCGTCTAAGAAAAAGAAGAAGAAAATGCTGTAATCTATTTTA
Organism: Bacteroidota bacterium; assembly: GCA_031384415.1. GTDB lineage: Bacteria > Bacteroidota > Bacteroidia > Chitinophagales > Chitinophagaceae > Ferruginibacter. The sequence continues at coordinate 18,377 of JANNAM010000016.1, read as the reverse complement.
TCTCCAAACCCATTTGCTTTCATGTTATTCGATAGCTTTTTGCTCATGCCAGTCATGGTTGATCCGGCATCAATGCTTAAGTAGCTTTTCTTTTGCGCAAAAACAAATGAAGTGGTTGCAATTACTGTTAACAGTAAAAAAATAATCTTTTTCATAATTGATAATTTTTAGTTTGATGAATTTTGATTGACAACCCAAAACTATTCCGCCGCCAATGCGATTCCTAATTGATAAATTATGCAGGCTTGCAGTATTTTGCAACAACTGCTGTTTTAGTAAAATCCTGTGAGGCTGCGATATTGTTTTTGCAAAAAATACTAATATCACTATCTTAACGGGCAAATAATCCTAAAACCTTTTTTTGAATTGGCAATATTTACTAAACAAAACTTAACATGGAACCAGCAAGCGTACAACTACGTTTCTTTCAGCATATAAAAGATAATTTGCCTGCCCATCTTTCGCTGGTGGATGAAGTGGCCGAGTTGCTGAACATTAGCAATGACAGCGCTTACCGCCGCATACGGGGCGAAAAACCCATCAGTTTTGAGGAACTTCAAAAACTTTGTACCCAATACAAAGTATCACTCGACCAGTTTTTGCACCTGCAAAGCGATGCCATTATTTTTAATGGCAGGGTAAATTCGGCTTCGGAAAACAAATTTGAAGATTACCTGAAAAGTATACTGCAGCAGTTTCAGATGGTGAACAGTTTTGAAAAGAAACATTTTTATGTGCTGATGAAGGATATTCCGCCATTTGTTCATTTTCAGGTGCCTGAGTTGGCAAAATTCAAATTTTATTTCTGGATGAAATCAATACTGCATGATGAAAGTTTGAAGAAGGTGCAGTTTTCACTGGACGATCCACGCTATGACCAATATCTTGCCTTGAGCAAACAGGTAATTGAATCTTACAACACTATACCTGTTACCGAAATCTGGAATATCGAAAGCATCAACAGTTCGCTACGGCAGATAGATTTTTACCGCCAGTCGGGCATGTATAAAAATTCCAAAGACATAAAAATACTCTACGAAAAATTAGAAGAACTTATAAATCATATTGAAAGGCAGGCAGAACTTGGCGTTAAATTTTTTATTGGTACAGAGCCCCGGAGCAATGCAGCAGCCTTTAACATGTTTGTGAACGAACTGATACTGGGCGACAATACTTTTATGGCCGAAATAGGCGGCATGCGACTTACTTACCTCAATCACAGTATCCTGTATTTTGTGGGCACCCGTGATGAGCAGTTCAACAATGAAATGGTGAAAAGCATGAACAACCTCATAAAAAAATCAACACAACTTAGCAGCATTGGCGAAAAAGAAAGGGTACGGTTTTTTAATCGCCTCAGGGATAAGATTCATAATATGCAATCAATGCTTTGATGTTATAATTTAGATGCTTTCTTTACCGAATGAAATTTATTTAATAATCATCTATGAGATTGCCTGCATTGTCGTACAGGTATATGCTTGTGTACATAAAGTTTAATGAAAAGCCCAGGGTAGTAGCAGAAAAAGTAATGCTTTCACCTTTAGTAAGAGTTTTACCGGTAATCGTAAAAGTCCGGGTGCTTACTGTAATATAATCAACCACTTCTTTTAATTGCCAGTTAGATAAGTCAACTGTTGAATTGGTGTTATTGGTTATTGTAAGCGAAGTGTGCAAAGTCATCTTTGAAATCTTTACTTTGCTTTCGGGGGCTGGTATTTTCATCTTGCCGCATGAAGTTATAAGCATCAATAAAAAGGGAAATAAGTATTTCATTGTAATAAGTTTAAAGTTTAAAAAATCAGTTTAAAGTAAGTGTAACCAGTTCTTCCTGAAATTCCCTGAATACAGCTTTTAAATTACTTTCTGCATCTGTGCCATAATTAACAAAGAAAACATGTGTTACGCCTTTATTGGGAAAGTAAAAAAGATTGGCAGAATATCCCAGGTCTCTTCCTTTGTGGCCAATGCCATAATTTATGCCATGGTCTAAAAAAGTTTTTTGAAGACCATAGCCATAGTAATTGGGATCATCCTTCTTGCCATACGTTTGCATAATAGCAAGCGATGATAGTTTTAAAAATGTTTTTTGCACCAGCAGCGCATTGATGAATTTGAACAGGTCGAAAACATTGCTGTATAAACCACCATAACCATTGCCGCTGCCTGTTACCAGGTTAGAAACATTGACAATGGTATTGTTGTTGTACAAATCAAAATACCCTTGTGCTGTGCTGTTGGGCAACACATCATAAGGCTGGTAATAAGTGTGCTGAAGGCCCAGCGGCTGAAGAATGTATTGCTTTAAAAGATCTGCATGGCTTTTTCCGGTAACGGCTTCAATAACCATTTTTATAAGTATCGTATTAGTGTTGGAATATATTGCTGAATCTGATGGCGCAAACAAGGGAGTTTTATTGTAAATAAAATGCAGCAGTTCTTCGGGTTCCCAAATTTTATTGGGGTTATTAAGCACAGCAAGATAAAATGCATCCTGTTCTATAACATCCGGGATGCCTGTTTCATGGTTCATGCACTGACCTAATGTTACCAGGCTTCCATTAGGAAGCTTGCTTATTATATTGGCAGGCAGCCATTGAGATATTTTAGTGTTGATGGCTTTGTAACCAATTCCTGAGCTAACTGAATCTTCCATCAGGCGAAAAAGCAACGTACTCATAAAAAGTTTTGTGATACTGGCAGCTTTAGAAACAGTACCTGCCGAAAAATCAATATCATTTTCTATATCGGCCTTGCCTGTGCCGCCGATCCATGTTCCTTTGTTGTCGCTTACCAGTAAAGAGATGCCGGGCAAACCTTTTCTCCTGTATTTATCAAGCAGCGCTTTCAAGGCGGCGTTTTTTGGATGAATGCTGCTGCTGTCTGTCCATGGGCAGGGAACGCCTGCGCTACGGGTTTGAGCTATCTGCGGCTTTTGGCAGGAAGTGCTTATTAAAACAACTATTGTTAGAAAGAAGATTAATTTTTTCATGTGAATTGTTTTAAAGAATTATTTAATAGTTTTTTTCATGCCGATCATAAAACTGTTATAAGGCAATGAAGGCACGTATGATTTTACAAAAGGCATTTGAATAAGCTGCTGGTAACTGGTAAACAGTGTAACCGGTTTTGATGAAGAACCCGGAAGATTATATCCGAGGCCAATACTATATATTGCCATTGCCTGCATTCTGCCTACGCCTTTATTATTTTTATAATTGCCGTCGCCATTCAGTTTGAATTTTGCAGTGGCTGGTATAGAGTGCATATATCCTGCACCAATGGATGTTTGCGCCGAAAAATGGTTGCACATTTTATACCGGTATCCAACATTTAAATATACCGGGATACCATGCTGCACAAAGCGGTGAAAGAAATACGCCACTTTTAGTTCTGCAAACCAGGCATGTTTATTTTTTTGGCTGATATTTTTTCCCATGCCTATTTCTGCGCCGGGATGAAATACTTCTTTGAACAGGCCTGAGAATTTTGAAAAGGGCATAGCAGTTTGTGTAGTGAAGCCGGCGATGCTGATATACCTTGATTGCTGCCCGTTTACTGCAGTTGCAAATAATACGATTGCAAAAAGGATAAATGATTGTTTCATGATTGATGTTTATATGATGATAGTTTTAGTAAATTGTTATGGTTGCAAAGATTCAAGTGCCCTGCTTTGTTTTCTAACAGCTTTAGCAAGGCTTAAATAATTCCTTGACCTCACTTTTATTTCGCCAATATTGCTGAGTGCAACAGTATTGATGACGGTATATCCATCCTGTAAAGAATAAGCATACCATTCACCCAGATGATCCCAAACAGGTTTCCAGTAAAGTGTCCTGTATTTTTTTCCAAGTGGGTAACCGGCAAAGCCGAAATTATCTGAAAAGATTCCGGGCTTCATCATTACCCATCCGCCGCTGGCATAAATAGTGCTGCCGTAAAATATTTTTCCCATGCCCATCATAAGACTGTCGCCATGCATTGGGCTGCTTTTGACAGTAGCAGAACCCGGATGAATAAATGTGGCACCAGCATAGCAGGCACCAATGCCCACTTTTGTAGCTGAATCAGTAAAAACAGCTATCTTCTTTAGGTAGTAAGAGTGCAGCGTGTCGTTTATATTTTTATAATTAAAATTATCTTCTCCGATAGTAAAGGAAGAATACCCGTTTTTGTAGTGGCCATGAGAATCGAACCAGAGGTTGCCAATAATAGCATTATGCTTTTTCATCAGCCTTTCTATTTTGCCGGCAGCAAACTCACTTCTTGATGCCACAATCACCCTCATTCTCTTTTTGCTGAAAATGCTTTTTATAAATGCCCTTGTCTTAACAGTAAAAGGAAGTATCTCACTTTTTTTGTCTTTTGAAATAATATATACATTCAGCCTTGTCTTTGGGCTGGCTGTATTTTCTGTCTGGCTGATACAACTCATAGTTAAAAGTATCAGTAAAATGGTAATGGCTGGTTTCATCTTTTTAAAGTTTAGTGGTTAATTGAGGATACTAAACTAAACCAACACAAATCCCATTCATAATCGAAAAACGCTACCACAAGCATCTTAAAAGCAGATTATAATAAAGGCCTTTGAATAAATACATTCATGTTGTGAAATACAGTAAGTGTTATGGTTTATTGGATAATTATGGCTATAAATCGTAAAGAAATATGTAGGATTAAGGAAAATCCGTAAATTTAAATTATGACAGAAGCCAACCAGCAAAAGGAACTGTTTACGCATATCAAAAATTCACTGCCACAGCATGTTTCCATGGTAGACAAGATCGCCGACTTGCTTAACATCAGTTATGACAGTGTATATCGCCGCATACGTGGTGAAAAGCCTGTAACACTCAGTGAACTGAAAGTGCTTTGCGAACATTTTAATTTATCACTTGACCAGGTGCTGCAACTGCACAGCAACAAAGTATTGTTTACAGATATGGAGGCTAACGGCTCGGTAACTAATTTTGAAGATTACATGCAGGGACTTATCATACAGCTGGAATATTTCAATAGTTTTAAACACAAACAACTGCTATATCTTTCCAAGGACGTACCCATTTTTTATTTCTTTTATTTTAAAGAACTTACTGCTTTCAAATCTTTTTTCTGGAGCAGGAGTATTTTAGGTGACCCTGCTTTTGAGGGCAAAAATTTCAGTTTGGATAATTTTGCTGCAGAAGAATATTTTAAACTGGGACAAAAAATTTTAAAGGAATACAATAAAATACCCTGTTCGGAACTTTGGAATTATGAGAGTATCAATAGTACCATTTCGCAAATTGAATATTACCGGGACGCCGGTATTTTTGAAACAACAGCAGACCTTAACAAGGTGGTGGACAGTTGCGATGCCATGCTGCAGCATTTACAAAAACAGGTAGAGAAAGGCCGCAAGTTTCTGCCCGGTATTGGAGAGGCAGGCTATGGTGCCGCAGTTAAATTTTACATCAACGAAATAATACTTGGCAACAATAGTATCATGGTGGAAACAGATGATACAAAAATTGCTTTTATCAACCATATTGTATTAAAGTACATCAGCACTACTGATAAAAAATTCACTGAAAAAGCATTCAGTAATTTTCAAAACCTTGTAAGCCGCTCCATACTCATCAGCGAAACGGGCGAACGGGACAGGAACAAATTTTTTAAAGCATTAAGGGAAAAGGTGCAGGCATGCAAAAAATAAAGAAGCAAATTAAACTGATCGAATGTCCCCGTGATGCCATGCAGGGCTGGCCGCATTTTATACCCACACAAAAAAAGATTGACTACATAAATGCTTTGATGAAAGTTGGATTTGATACCATTGACTTTGGAAGCTTTGTAAGCCCTAAGGCGATACCCCAAATGGGTGATACTTCGGAGGTAATTCAGAAAATTAAAAATCAAAATTCAAAAACAAAGCTGCTGGCCATTATTGCCAATAGAAGAGGGGCCGAAGAAGCAGTTGTATTTGATGAAATAAATTACCTGGGTTTTCCCTTTTCGGTTTCAAAAACATTTCAAAAAAGAAATACCAATTCAACCATTGCTCAATCATTGGGCAGGGTAGAAGAGATACAAAATCTTTGCATAAAAAATAAAAAGGAATTAGTTGTTTATATCTCCATGGGTTTTGGCAATCCTTATGGCGATGAATACAACGAAGCAATCGTTTTTGATTGGGTAAATAAATTGGCAGCGATGGATATTAAAACTGTTTCGCTTGCCGATACGGTCGGGCTGGCAACTGCAGAACAAGTTTTTAGGATTACTAAATACTTAATTGATTCTTTGACCGTTACCGAAATTGGAGTTCATCTGCACTCAACAGCCGCCAACTGGAAGGAAAAGGTTGACGCAGCTTTAAAAGCAGGCTGCATTAGGTTCGACGGAGCTTTAAAAGGAATTGGCGGGTGCCCGATGGCTGATGATGAACTGGTGGGCAATATGGATACTGAACGGATGATACCTTATTTTAATGAACTTAACCTGCTGAATGATTTGGATAAGGAAGCACTAAATGAATGTAGCCGGATGGCGGCAGAGATTTTTGTTTAGTTTACTTATATATAATTTCTTTTTGCAGGAAATTTATTCTTGTTTATATTTAAACGGTTAAACTTTTCCCTAATAAACAGCTTATGCGTTACCTGTTTTTATTAATGGCAATTATCACAACACTTTCTCAATGTAAAGTGATGCACAATTCTCAAAAGGAAAGGGTTTGCGAATTTGCCCAGATAGCAAAAACCGTTGCCGATGTGCCTTCGGATATTTATACAAAATATTATGAGCTGAACCACACTTTTAAAATGTACAACAGCGCCACCGATTTTTTTGATACCCGTAAAATAACGGATGCTGTAAAAAACCTGGAAGAAAAACAGTCAGATATAAGTGCAGACGACAGTAAAATACAGGCATTTAAAACCCAGTACGGTATCTTAAGAAGGTTTGCTTCGCTTTTGCTGGCATTAAATGACAAAGGTGTTGAAGATGATTTTTGCAAAAACAAACAGGAGTTTGTGAGTTCTTTTCAGTCGCTCAGAAAGAATTATAATAACCTTTTCCCTTCAGATCCTATACCCAAATCGCTGACAAGCCTTGTTGGTACACTGGTGGAAGAAATTGGCAAGCGCTCAATCCGCTACATGCAGCGAAAATACCTTGTGCGGCTGATGACAGAAGCTGAGCAACCGTTTAATGCCATCTGCGATTTTTACATCAACAAACATTCAAAAGAAATAGACAAGCTTTGTGAAAGACTGCCGGCAGAAACAGTGCATGCGTTCAGCATGTATTTGCAGAACATCAAAACCGATTCGCTGGGCGGCAGCAATTTAATTCTTTACCAGGACAGGATGCTTCCTTTGTACCTTGGCTGGCAGGCCAAAGTAAAAGTGGTTACGGCCCTTGCCCGCAATCAAAAACTAAGTATGCAAAAACTGAAGACTGCCTATGCAGCTTTGCAGAAAGCATTGCAGTCGCATGCGTCTTTTAAAGAAACAATGCCGGAAGTGCTGTCGCTGGCAGACAGTTATTACAATATCAAAGATGCTTACTCATGCTATTCGGATGAGGTAAAAAAAATAAGGGCAACAAAAAATGATAACAATGACAAATAAGATTACCATGAAACAATATATTACCTGCTTATTGGTGTGCTTTTTATTTTATGCCTGTTCCCAAAATAAATCCGAGGATAAGGCTTCTAAAATGGATACTGCTGACACTAAGGATATTCCAATTAATAATTCCATGGGTACCAAGGATATGTCAGAAGAAGAAAAACAAATCGAAGTTATCCGTTTTGCATTGTGGAATCAGTATGATTCAATCGAAATACTGCGAAAAGATATTCCTGACTCGATAGCAAACTGCCAGAACAGGGATGAGCGCCGGTATTATAACCTCTGCGATGCAAAGCTTGAACACATGCAGTCAGACATCCGCAACCAGTCTGACAGTATTTTGCTGCTTCAGTTAAGGGCACACACCGCTTCTTTAAATGATGTAATTGTTTCAAATGCCGGCAACCTGAAAAGGATTGAACGTTTTACAAATACACTTAAAGATGTTTCTTTTGGTATTTCGAAAACAGTTGAAATGTCAACTATGTTAATCAGCCGGGGAATTATTAAACCACGAATTCCTGCTTCGGCGAATAACTGAATTTAGTTAGCCACTAATTACACTAATGGTTACTAATAAAAAACATTGGTGTAATTGGTGTAATTGTTTTTAAATTAGTGGCATGGACTTCCATTTAGAATTTTCTCCCAAACCATTTGAACAAAAAATTAAGCACTCGGATAAGTTGCTGCTGTTGGGCAGTTGCTTTACCGAGCAGATTGGCGGCAAACTAAAGCAACACAAGTTTTCTGTGCTGGACAATCCAAACGGTATTTTATTTAACCCGGCCAGCATTTCCAAATCAATTTCTTCTTACATCAATAATAAACAATACGGCGAAGCAGACTTATTTTACCAGAATGAATGCTGGAACAGTTGGGAACACCACAGCCGTTTTTCAAATCCTGATAAAGTAGTTTGTGTGGATGAAATAAATCAATCGCAAACAGCAGCACATCATTTTTTAAAACAAGCCGACTGGCTGTTACTCACACTGGGTTCTGCTTTTGTTTATGAACTGGAAGACAAAACTATTGTTGCCAATTGCCATAAGGTACCCACCGATAAGTTCAATAAAAAATTATTGGCTGTGGAGGAAGTAAAACAATTGTTAATGGATACGTTGCAGCAACTGGCTTTATTTAATCCTTATTGCAAAATCATTTTTACCATCAGCCCGGTGCGGCATTTGAGAGATGGCTTTGTAGAAAACAACCGCAGTAAGGCAACATTGATTAATGCTGTTCACCAGTTAACCGGCGATACGGTATTTTATTTTCCTGCCTACGAATTGATCATTGATGATTTAAGAGATTACCGTTTTTATGCCGAAGACATGGTGCATCCCAACTATGCCGCTACTAATTATGTGTGGGAAAAATTTGTTGCCACCTGCATTGATGAACCGGGCCAGCAACTGATGAAACAAATTAATGAAATTAATGCTGCTGTAAATCATAAACCTTTTCATCCTTCATCGGCAGCGCATAAAAAGTTTCTGCGGATTAATCTGGAGAAGCTGCTGCTACTGCAGCAAAAACATCCTTATATTAACTTTGAAAACGAAGCAGCATATTTTACTTCAGCTAACTCTTAGTTGCAAAGCTGCTCGCCACGATGAAAATATTATTGTCAATTTTTACTTCGCTTTTATTTATTTGCAATGCCGCCAATGCTCAAACAAAATATCCTTACTGGAGTGTGGGTGTTAATCCATTAAGTCCTGGTGAATCGATGTCTTCAATTGGCCCATCTGTAGCTTACAGAATTTCTCTAAAATTTGAATTATGGTCCGAAGCATCCTTTATTTTTTATAATCTTTATGAAATTAATGACTGGAAAAACCTGAAGGGTTATCGTTTTATTTTGCAGCCCCGCTATTATTTCGGCCCCGGCAAATCTTTTTACCTTGCTCCCGAGTTCAGGCTAAAACATTTTTCCTATAACACATCACTCACTTTTATAAACAATTCAATTCCTGATACACTAAGGTCTTATGCTCACAAAGCATCGCAGGTTTTGGCGGGGGGAGCTTTTGTTATGGGCAAACAATTTTTATTGTCAAAGCGGCATCATCTGTATTTGGATGTTACTGCCGGGCTGGGAGCCAAGCAACGGTATATAAATAGAAAAAATATTCCGGCAGGATATAAATATGAAATACAACCGGGGGGCTTTGGCCTGGCGCCACATTACGAATATAATAATGACGGCACGCCTTACTTTCCGCTTGGCTTCCGGTTGCTGTGGCAATTGAATAATTAATAACCCTTGATGGAGTTAATCTTTTAAAGCCTCGTAGAGACTATAGATTGGTAGAAAGAATAAAATATCTGGTAAAAGTGCCATAGGCACGACAGATTGTTGCGATTTTTCTATCATGCCTACGGCATTTATTGATGTTGTTTTTGTTTTTCTACCAATCTATGGTCCCTAACGGGACCGATCAAAATAACTCCACCAACGGGTTAATTAATGTATCCTGTCGCCCCTTGTTTCTAAATTTTTCATCACATCTTTTTCATACTTCAGCCATTCATTCCATCTTTTTCTTACAGTTGGTTTATCAATATAAGTTTCGGCCAGTTCTATAAACAAAGTGTAATGCCCGGCTTCGCTTTCCATAAAGCGGCGGTAAAAATTACGGAGGTATTTATCATCCAGTCCTTCGCTCAGTCTTTTAAAGCGTTCGCAACTTCTTGCTTCAATCAATGCCATTGTCAGCATCTGATCTAAAAAACGTTCTTCGGGGCTGCCACCTTTTTTTTGAAACTCCAGCAGTTTATTTACATATTCATCTTTGCGCTGCCTTCCCAATTTAAGTTTACGTTTTTGCAGCTCAGCAAGCACTAATCTGAAATGTCCCCATTCTTCTGTAACAATCGGGCTAAGGGCAAAAACCATTTTTTCTTTTTCAGGATTTTTTTGAATTAATGAGATGCAGGTGGTAGCAGCTTTTTGTTCGCAATAGGCATGATCGGTTAAAATTTCTTCTAATTGCATTTCTGCAAGGTTTACCCATCTTGGGTCGCTGGGAAGTTTAAGGCCGAGAATATTTTTAACATCAATTGTTTGTTCATTCATCAAACAAAAATAAAACAGCCTGGCTATAAAAGCCAAACTGTTTTAACTGTATTCGGTATATATTGGATATAATTATTGTTTTGTAACCGAAAAAGTTCCTGTGCCGCTGCTGCTGGCACCGTTTCCTATAGTACCGGTCATCACATTGGAATTGCTGGAATATTTACCGGCTAATGAAAATGTACTCATTGTTCCTGCTGTGTAGGTGAAAGTTGCTCTTACACTGTCGCCCACCAGGCTCCAGGTTCCACTTGCAAGGTCGGGAGCAGCACTGTTGTTTGCTTCAACTGTAACAACTCCGGCGGTTTTAAAGTTTAATGCTAAATAATAAACCGGGCCACCGATGCCACTGGTAGAATTGCCAACCCATTTGCCTTCAACACTGGTGGCAATTGCTGTATCGCTCTTGCTGCAGCCTGCTGTAAAAAATATGGCAGTAAAACCGAGTAATATTAAAAACAGATTCTTTTTCATAGTTGTAAGTTTTAATTTAAAAAATTTATTTCAAAAATCTATAAGGTCTAAGCCAAACATTATGCCATTCCGGGTTTTAGTTTTCTTTTTTTTCTGCTAAACATTGTAAATCTTAATTTGAAAAAACAAATGCTTCATTGTCTTTCGTTAAACAAAGGTGATTTTTATTTAAGGGTTATTGTTACACAGTTAAGTAAATATGTTACAAGATTCACACTAATACAGCAGCTTTACTTTTAGTAAAATAAGGATCAATATTTTTAATTATAGATGCCAAGGAGCAGGATTATCTTTCTTTTTATTATTTTACACTAATAAATTGCTGTTATGAGAATCATTCCATTCATTACTTCTGCTGTTATTACTTCCGGCTTGGTGGTTGTATTAAATACCAACCTTGTTTTGCCTGCACCGCTTGGTAAATTATTAAGCCCACAACATGGCATCTGGCAAAATGCCGAGCCGGCCAATGAAGATTTTACTGCTAACTTAAAATTTCCTCAACTCAGTGGTAAAGTAAATGTGTATTTAGATGAACGGCTTATACCGCACATTTTTGCCGAGCAGGAAAACGATGCCTATTTTGTACAGGGTTATCTGCATGCAAAATTCAGGCTTTGGCAAATGGAATTTCAAACACATGCAGCAGCAGGAAGACTGAGTGAGATACTGGGAGATAAAGACCCACGCATTTTAAACTTTGACAGAACAATGCGGCGGCTTGGAATGGTGTATGCTGCAGAAATATCAGAGAAAGAAGTGGAGCAGGATGCAGCCACAAAAGCACAGTGCGATGCTTACACTGCAGGAGTAAATGCCTGGATAGAAACTTTGACAGAAAGTAAACTGCCACTTGAATATAAAATGATTGGTTACGCACCCGAAAAATGGAGCAACCACAAAACTGCTTTGTTTTTAAAATACATGAGCCTGGACCTTGCAGGCCATGATGAAGATTTTGAAATGACGAATGCAAAAAGCTTTTTTAGTGCAGATGATTTTGCAAAATTATTTCCTGCTGTGCAGGATTCATTAGATCCCATCATTCCCAGGGGAACGCCTTTTCCTGTACAAAAAGTTTTTCCTAAAACACCTGCCAATGCCGATTCTGTTTACCTGAACAGTAAAGACCTTGCGGTGGAAGAATCTTTTAAGCCAGATAAGGACAATGGCAGCAACAACTGGGCAGTAAGCGGCAGTAAAACTAAAAGCGGGGCACCCATTTTATGCAACGATCCACACCTTGGTTTAAACCTTCCGTCGCTTTGGTACGAAATGCAAATAAGTACTCCTTCTTTTAATGCTTATGGCGCTACTTTTCCGGGTGCACCGGGTGTTATTATTGGCTTTAACGACAGTTGTGCTTTTGGATTTACCAATGGCGGCAGGGATGTAAGGGATTATTACGAAATAAAATTTAAGGACGATAAACGGGAGGAATATTTATTTAACGGCGAATGGAGAAAAACTAAATGGCGTATTGACAGCATTAAAATAAAAGGTAAAAATAATTTTATTGATTCGGTGGCTTATGTGCAGTTAGGAAACGACTGGTGCCCTGTAATGTATGATAAAACATACAGCGGCGGCCGCAATACCAACAACAAGAATTATGCAGTAAGGTGGAAAGCACATGACGCCAGCAACGAACTGAAAATATTTACCATGCTGAACCATGCAAAAAATTATGCAGATTATTCAGCGGCCGTGGTAAACCTGCACACACCGGGACAAAACTGTGCTTTTGCCTGCAAGAACGGCGACATTGCCATCCGCACACAGGGCGAATGGCCCGCCAAATGGAAAGGCCAGGGCGATTTTATAATGCCGGGAACTGATACAAGTTATTTATGGCAGGGTATGATACCGCAGGATGAAATAACTTACCAGTATAATCCCGAAAGGGGATTTATCAGCAGCGCCAATCAAAAACCGGTGGATGAAACTTACCCGTATTACATGGGCAGAAATTACCCGATGTACAGAGGCATTACCATTAACAAAAGGCTGGCAGCAATGAACAGTATTACGGTGGATGACATGAAGGCATTGCAGACAGATAATTACAATATGGCAGCAGCAATGATATTGCCCTTGCTGATGAAAAACATAAAAGAAAATGAACTGAATGCAGAAGAAAAGAAATATGCTGATTTGCTGAAAAACTGGAACCTGCGAAACGATGTTGGCTCAAAGGGCGCTACTGTTTTTGAAGTGCTGTGGAAAAATTTAGTGGACACCATTTTTCATGATGAATTTGCCAAAGCGCCCAAAGTGGTGATGCATCCTTTTGAAAGCAGTTTGCTGGAAGAGTTGCTGAAAGATTCGGTGTATAAGTTTGCAGATGACATCAGCACGCCGCAAAAAGAAACGCTGGCCGATATGCTGACATTGGCCATTAAAGAAACTGCTGTTATATTAAAAAAAGCAGAAGCTGATGGAAAATTGGATTGGGAAAAATTCAAAGGAACTTCCATCAATCACCTTGCAAGGCTGGCGCCGCTTAGCAGGCCAAACCTGCCCATTGGTGGCGGCTCTCACAATATTAATGCAACAAAAGAAGTGCACGGACCAAGCTGGCGCATGATTGTGGAGCTTACACCGCAAACCAATGCCTGGGGCGTTTATCCCGGCGGGCAAAACGGAAACCCCGGCAGTAAATATTACGACAACTTTGTTGACCAGTGGGCAGCAGGTAAATATTATCAACTGTGGATGATGACAAAGGGAGAGGAGAAAGATAAAAGGGTGAAATGGGTGATGAGTTTTGGTAAGTAATAAATATTCAATTCACAATATTCAATTTTCAAATAATGAAATTTATAATCTCTTTACTTCTTATTGCCTTATTAAGTTTTGCTGCCTGCCTGTACCTTCCCTGGTGGAGCATTGCCATAGCAACATTTATAGTGGCGGCATTAATTCCTCAAAAGCCGGGCAAGGCTTTTATAACAGGTTTTCTTGCATTGTTTTTATTATGGGGCGGCCTTAGCTTCTGGATAAGCAATAACAATGGCCACTTGCTTGCACACAAAATTTCGCTCCTGGTTTTAAAAATGGACAATCCTTATTTGCTCATTGCAGCCACTGCATTAATTGGTGCATTGGTAGCTGGTATGGCAGCATTGAGCGGAAGTTATTTGCGGCAGTGTAAGGCATAAAAATTTTAACCGGCCAATGATTAAGCTCATATTTTTTATTGCAGCTTTTGGTTTATACCTGCTCATTGACCATCTCCGGTCAAAAAATTTTGCAAAGAAAAAATATAAACTGCCTGAAGAAATTAAAAAACGTTTCAGGAAAATATCTCTTCCGGCAAATAAGATGCAAATTCTTACCAATGATTATTACGAGGAAGATACTGAAGGCGGAAACTCGAAAGCAAAAGCAATTGATGCTTTGTATGATGGCAAACGCAATGTTTCCAGGGTTCACAAATTTGCTTCAGTTATTGTTTACAATGATTACATGGTGATGGGGAAAAAATATCGCCTGCGAAGCGGCACGATTGATTTGGCCCCGGCTGACATTGCAGCTAAGTTGAAAGCTAAGGAGATGGTTGATGTTTATCTTGACGACCAGCATATAGAAGACCATTATTTCGATTTGTCTTTTCTGGCGTAGTGTGCAGATAATTTATCGCCTTTCACAGCTTTGTAACATTTTCACCTGTATTTTCGTAGCAGTTAAAATAACTGCATGAAAATATTTTTTTTACTCTTTCTAATAATTGCTTCCCTTCATTCATCTGCCCAAAAAATTTCCGGTACTGTATTTAACGATAAAGGCGATTTACTGCCTTATGCTTCTGTAACCATCAAAGGCACTTCCACCGGTGCCAGCACCAATAACAAAGCAAAATTTTCTTTTAATGTTTCTCCCGGCACTTATACAGTTGTTTGCCAGCATATAGGTTACACAAAACAGGAGAAAAAAGTTATCATTGATAAAGCTGATGAAGAAATTACTTTTATTCTTACCGAACAAAAACTGCAGTTAAAAGAAGTAATTGTAAAAAAAGGTGAAGACCCGGCTTATGAAATCATGCGGCAGGCAATTAAGAAAAGAAGTTATTACAGTAAACAGGTAAAAGGTTTCGAATGTGATTTGTACACCAAAGACATTATGAAGCTTCGCAACCTGCCCAATAAAATATTTGGCAAAAAAATTCCTGATGAAGACCGGAAAGATATGGGGGTTGATTCAACGGGTAAAGGAATTATTTATTTATCGGAGTCTATAGCAAAAATACATGCACAGGAGCCTGATAAATTTAAAATGGAAGTGCTCAGCAGCCGGGTAAGTGGCAGCGGCGGATTTGGTTTTACGTTTCCCACCTTCATCAGTTTGTATGATAACAATATAAAAATATTTACCGAGCGGTTTAATCCACGGGGCTTTGTTTCGCCCATTGCCGAAAGTGCGATAGGGTTTTACAAATACAAATACCTTGGCAGTTTTTGGGAAGACGGAAAAGAAATCAACAGCATTCGTGTTACAGCACGCCGCAGTTACGAACCATTGTTTAATGGAATTATAAATATTACTGAAGGCGACTGGCGAATTCACAGTTGCGATTTAACGCTTACCAAACAATCGCAACTGGAAATTATTGATACGCTGCAGATAACACAGATTCATGTGCCGGTAGGCAATGATGTGTGGCGGGTGAAAAACCAGTTGCTGCATTTTAATTTTAAGCAGTTTGGCATTGATGCTATCGGCAATTTTGTAAATGTTTATTCCAATTATACCATCAACCCAAGTTTTAGCAAAAAGTATTTCGATAAAATAATAATTAAGTACGATACGGCCGTAAATAAAAAATCAAAACAATACTGGGATACCATCAGGCCTGTGCCGCTGGCGCCTGATGAAAAAAAGGATTACCAGGTAAAGGATAGTATTTACGAAGTGCAGAAAGATTCTTTACTTACGCAGCGCTCTGTTGATTCATTAAACAAGCGGCAGGGAAAATTAAAACCGCTGAAAGTTTTCTGGAGTGGGATAGACCGTAGGCATTATAGCAAAACCAACTCTTATAACTGGGGTATTGAGCCGCTGATAAAAAATCTGGAGTATAATACAGTGGAAGGCCTGGTGCTGAATGTAAACTCCCATTTCAGCAAATACCTTAAAAAATGGAAAAGTAATTTTAACATACAGCCGCACCTGCGATATGGTTTTAGCAATACCCACCTGAATGCATGGGCCGAAATCAATTTTCGAACAAGAGACTGGGCAGCCGATAAAAAATTAAAACGCCAGAGCTGGAATTTTGCAGGCGGAAAAAGAGTGAGCCAGTTTAATAAAGAAAGTACCATTTCTCCGTTCAGGAACAGCATTGATGTATTGTTTTGGGGCGATAACTTTATGAAGACCTACGAAAATTATTTTGGCGGCATTGGTTTCAACAAACGCTACGAAAGTGGTTTGCGCTTTAATATTGCCGCATTGTATGAAGACAGGATTCCGATTGATAACACTACAAAGTTTACGGTGTTTAAAAAAGATTCAGTAAACATTACGCCCAATTATCCTTATGAAAAAATCAACACACAGTTTACGCCTCACCAGGCTTTTATTGTAAGTTTTGATATCAGCATAAAGCCGGGGCAAAAGTATATCCAGTTTCCCCGGAATAAAGTTGCCATAGGTTCCAGGTATCCCACATTCAGTTTGAATTATACAAAAGGATTTAAAAATACTTTTGGCAGCGATGTAGATTTTGATAAATGGAAGTTCACTATTAATGATGATAAAAATTTAAAACTGGCCGGCCTGTTGAAATATAAAATTGGTATTGGCGGATTCATCAATGCCAAAAAAGTTTTTATACAGGATTACCAGCATTTTAATGGCAACCGCAGCACAGCAGCCAGCGAATATGTAAACAGTTTTCAGCTTGCGCCTTATTATGCCAACAGTACTTATGCAGGCTTTTATTCTTTCGGGCATTTAGAGCATCATTTTAATGGTTTGCTCACCAATAAAATTCCTTTTTTTAAAAAATTAAACTGGAACCTTGTGGGCGGCAGCAATGCTTTTTATGTGAACAAAAACAATAACTATGTAGAAGTTTTTGCCGGGCTTGAAAATATTTTTAAAATCCTGAGGGTAGATTTTGTAGCCGCTTATGCCAATGGCAAACAAGGCCGTACAGGCATACGCATAGGAACGGGCGGCGTAATTGGCGGCAGTATGAAAGCCAGCGGAAGAGGAAGTAACAGGAGTGTTTCAATTGGTTTATAATTTATCTTTGCACCGATAATTTGGTTTGCCCTGCAAGCATCCAATCATTTAATGATTTCCCGATTTTATCGGGATCAAATTAAAAACTATGGCAGTATTACACAACCGCATCAACCAGGCGGAGCTTAAAAAATTATTGTACGCAGAAACCGAACCTCGTACAACTATTTCCTTCTATAAATATTTACCCATCGGCGAACCAGTGCAATTCAGGGATGAATTATACAGGCATCTTAATCAGCTAAAAGTTTTTGGCCGCATTTACATTGCTCATGAAGGCATCAATGCACAGATAAGTGTGCCGGCCAGTAATGTTGATGTGCTGAAAAATTATTTGTATTCCATAGAACCATTGAACGGGTTAAGATTAAATATTGCTGTGGATGATGAGGGTAAAAGTTTTTGGGTATTGAAAATAAAAGTGAGGGATAAAATTGTTGCTGACGGAATTACCGACCCGGATTTTAGCATGGAGAAAAAAGGAAATTATGTGAATGCAGCGCAAATGAATGAACTGCTGCAGGATGAAAACACCATTGTGATTGACATGCGTAATCATTATGAATACGAAGTGGGGCATTTTGTAAAAGCAATAGAAATACCAAGCGATACTTTCAGGGAGCAACTGCCGATGGCAGTGGATATGATGAAAGATAAGAAGGATAAAAACATTATCATGTATTGCACCGGCGGCATCCGCTGCGAAAAAGCAAGCGCTTTTATGCTGCACCATGGATTTAACAATGTATTTCACCTGGAAGGTGGCATTATTAATTATGCAAGAGAAGCAAAGGAAAATAAGCTGGAAAGTAAATTCATTGGTAAAAACTTTGTGTTCGACGACAGGCTGGGGGAGCGGATTACGGAAGACATCATTGCCAAATGCCACCAGTGCGGCCAGCCAGCCGACACACATACCAACTGCAAAAACGACGGCTGCCATT
>JANNAM010000250.1:0-10535 GCA_031384415.1 Bacteroidota bacterium | reverse complement strand
TAAATATTTATGATTGGCCAAATGCTGGCTGCCGCCCACACCACCCACCGAGCCGCTTTGCTTGCCCAGTATTTCGGCAATCAATCCCTTCACATCACCCGTACGGGCAATGTAATGCCCATGCCCCCGGTGGTTGCTAACGATGAAATCATCCGGCAATAAATTATGCATTACCGCCACCGCCGAAAACTCCTGGCCCACGCAGGTATGCACCGTGCCGTTTAACTTGCCCAATGAAAAAAGTTCAAGCAGTCTCTCCTCTGTTTTCCTGATAAGGATTGCCTTTTTTATATGCGGCAATAAGGAAGGGTTTGGACCCGTCTTTTTTTCTTCAGCAGCCTGTATTTCCTGTGTGTGGATACTCATAAACTAATCGGCCAAAGATAATGAATAGGATAGACATGGGTTGCAGGGGAAGATTATGATACGGGCATTAGTTTTTCATGGGGGTCATCGTTGTGTCACTCACTTGTACGGCATACCATTGTGGGACTTTTATCGAAGCGGCTACACAAAAAAACGGAATTGAATTAATTAAGGGAATAGAGTTGCGTATATTTATGAGTTGGCTGCAAGGCTTAAAGTATCTCAAATATCAAAATGACCGAAGACCAGATAATTGATCAAATTGAGCATAGTCTAAGAAACTATTCATTACGAGATATCAAGCTTATAAGTAGCCAAGATACTGTCATCGCTTCCTTTATTCTTTGTAGCTGCTTTATTGAACACATTTGTACATTTAGATATGGTATGAGCAAACTATTAGGCGACAAAGAGTTTACCAATTTCGTCAGTGATTATCTAAATCGAGATTATCCTGAAAAGTATGATGCAAAAAAATTAAGGTCAGATCTGAGAAATAAACTTGTTCATAATTATTCATTGGGTGAAACCTATGCTTTGGTCATGGGACAGCATCATCTTCACTTACAAAAGCATAACGAAACAGTGATCTTCTTAAATCTTGAAAACTTCATTATTGATTTAGAGAGAGCTTTTAACTTATATATTGAGGAGTTGCGATCTAATACGGACGATTTTAGAGAACTAGCATTAAAGGCTTTTGACAAAGTCAAGATAATTGGGATACTCAAGTAACCCTGCGCCCAACAAAAAGTTTCTTCGCCGTTGCCAGGTGTTTTCACCAGCAACGAATCAATATTTTTACTGGTTACCATTTTTGCCTGGTTTCCTAACCAGCAACGAATAAAAACTCTAAATACCAACACCATTAGCCTGATAACTATTCCCCAAGTAGTTTTTCTATTTCAAGTTTTAGGGTGCTTTAATATCAGTGTGCATACAAAAGTTTACGTTGGTTGGTAACTGCTGCTTTAAAGTAAGGGTTACTGATGGCTTTTTCTTCCAGCAAATCTACAGGCCTGTGCAAAATGTCCTGCAGCGAAAATTTAAAATCAAAATAGTTATCGGCATAGCTCAGTAAATCAACAGGTTCAAAGTCAACAATAAAATCAACATCACTTTTAGCATTAAATTTATCTGTAAGTACAGAACCAAAAGCATACAAATGTTTTACCCTGTGCTTTGCACAAAGTTCATTGATAGCTGCCGAATATTTTTCCAGTTCTGCCATTGTAAATGTTTGTATAAACAAATTTACGGTTTCTTTTTCCGGACTGCTTTCTTAAACCCCAAACCATCAACCCTTCTCCAACCCGTCTATAAACTTTTTTTCAGCCGCCGCTGGTGTCAAGTGATATTTGACAACAAGACTATTATTTCGTAAATTCGTTAAGTGCAAAAACGGCAAAATAAAGGACTTGATTTTCTCATTGATAAATTGACAAATTCTATTGAAAACACTTCCACAGGAGAAGTTTTTGATACTGAAATTGTTAGGTTGGCCAGTGTGGATGTTAAACAAATCAAAAAAGGAGATTGGCAATTTGATTGGACTGCAGAACTAAAAGATAAGACAAAGGAAGTTTACAAATTGACGACAGTTAATAATCCAACAATTATTCAAGGACTTATAAGCCTCGAAGACAAGCAGGATCATATATTCATGCACTTAATTGAAAGTGCTAAATTCAACAAGGGTAAGGATAAAGTTTACTTTGGTGTTCCCGGTAACCTTGTTGCTTATGCTTGCAAAATTTCTGTTGATAAAGGCTTTGAGGGTTTCCTTGCTTTTGATGCAAAATCAGCACTTATTAAACATTATCAGGAAACACTTCATGCTACACACTTTCGTGGATTAAGGATGTTCATAGAAACAAGTGCAGCAATCAGGCTTATTTCACAATATTTTAAAACTTAAATTATGGGACTTATTAAGGAGCCAAAAAATATAGATTTATCAACTAAGTCTGAACCTTGGACAGAAAAGGAATTATCAGACTTTAGAAAAGTTATGCAAGATATTAAGAGCAAAAACTCTAAACATAAAGCCAGAGTATTGCATTCCAAGAACAACAAGAAACAACTTGCCTTACAAGCATTAACCGCTAACAAGGAGTTGTAAGTTTTCACCCGTGTTGGTGTTCGCTTCAATCTCCGCCCCCATCTTCGCCGTTGCCGGGTGTTTCACCAGCAACGAACAACAACAAACCACAAACCCAAAAAACCCCAAACCATCAACCCTTCTCCAGCCCGTCAATAAACTGTTGCAACTGTTCCAGTTTCTCCAGCGGCAGGTTCTTAATTCTTTCCACAGGGCTTGGCTTCGCCGGTTTCGCTTTTAGTTTTTGCAAAGCAATATTCGCATTCGCCTGTTCCTCGGTGGGTGTCCACACAAAAAGTTCATCAAGGGTGCAGTTGCAAATAAGGCAAAGCTTTTCCAGCGTGGCGTAAGTCACATTCTGAATTTTGTTGTTAAACAAGCGGCTCACAGTATAATAAGGCAGCCCGCCTGCCACCAAATACCGCTGCGGATTTTCAATTCCCTTACCCTCCAAAAGGGTTTTCAGGTTCATTTCAAGCATAAAAAACGGGTTTTACGTATAAAATAAGGCTGCAAAGCACAAAATCAGCCCTACAAAGGCCATTTTATTTCAATCATTGGCAAATCTAATTAAAGAAAAAGCAAAATATATTACATCAACAGCAAATTTATTTAAAACAATTGCCAATTTCATTATAACAACAGTGAAATTATTTTAAATAATAGTGAATTTCATTAAAGCATCGGAGAATATACTTAAATCAATAGTCACTTACTTCTAATCTTAAGCAAGTGAAACTCACTTTTTGAATAAGATTCATTTGGCTTTAGCTGCCCCTTTTTAAACTTCAGGCTTCATTTTTACAACCTTTTATATTCCTGCTCTCCCGTTAAGCTTCGGTTCTCAAACAACAGTTAGCAACTCAGGAATTTTAGCTCCCGCTGCTGCCTGTTCAGCAAACCGTTTTGAAGTATGGGCCTCGGAAAAAATTGTAGCTTGCCCCGCAAATTGCGGGGTTAAGAAAATTTAGCGGCAAGGAGTAAAAATGAAATCAATGTTACAAATGTTTGGAAATATTTTTAGCTGGTAAGTCGCACTTAGCCCGGAATTGCACAGCCGCTGTGACTATTTCATTTTACCCTTGCCGGTAAATTTTTAGCTTTTTTTTCCGCAGCCCTTGATTTTTGTTTCTTTTCATCAAGGAAAAGAAAAATAAAAAATTTACAAATCAACCCTTCAATAACCCCTCATACTCCTCATAAATACTCTGCCACACATTCTCCCGGCGGTAATCCTTATTAATAACAGCAACTAATTTGTCTGCCATTGTTTTCATTTCCTGCGGATGATTAATGGCATACTCAATTTGCTCCGCCATCTGCTCTTCATTGCCGCTTTCAAAAATTAAACCGGTGCTGTTGTGTTCAACAATATCCACATTGCCGGCAATGCGGCTGCAAACAATGGGCAACTGCATAGCGCCAGCCTGCAGCAAAACATTGGGGAATCCTTCACGGTGAGATGGAAAAATGAAACAACTGGCAACCGCCATGTAATATTCTACCTGCTGGCTCCAGTCAATATGAATAATGCCGGCATTGCTTTCAATTTGGCTGATGGTTGCCGCAGGTAATGGGTCAAGCGATGGTTCATGCTTGCCTACCAGCACTAATTTTAACTGCGGATATTTTATTTGCAGCAAATAAAAAACATTCACCAGTTCCACAATGCCTTTATCGGCAACCATCCGGCCAATAGAAAGCAGGTAAATATTTGCTGCCGAAAAATTGATGGAGGTTTTAACCGCAGCAATAACATTTTCATCCAGCGCCGATTTGCTGAAGCGGTTAACATCAATTCCATTAGAAGAACCCTTGGCAATTACTTTCAGTTTTTGCGGTGGCGCAAATTTTTTATCTGCAATAAACTGCATTAAAGAATTGCTGTTTGGCCACACATGGTTTGCCGAGCGGCAAGTAAGTTTTTCGGTAAACTTCAGCAACTGGTATTTCAGTCCGCTCTCCACCATCAGCGGCAGACCGGCCACGGTGTGTATTCTTATTTTAACACCGCAAAACTTTGCTGCCATCATACCAAGTAAGCCAGCCTTGGGTGTATGTGTGTGTACAATATCGGGCTTCTCTTTTTTAAAAATCCTGATCAGTTTAAAAAGACATTGCAAATCTTTCAGGGGTGTAATGCTCCTTGTCATCGGCACAATAATATGGCGGCAACTTTCATTGTTCAATACATCACCCAACTCCGGGCCATCGGCACTTACCATCAGCACATCAAAACCTTTTTCTTTCATAAACTTCATTTGCCCCGGCAGTAAATAGCGCAATGCCATTGGTACTGTTGTAATGCGAATGAGTTTTTTGTTCATTGATAAATATTGTGCAGCTTAAAATACCGCAGCCAGTTTGGCGTTTATTTTAAGTTGGCTCAAAAATAACTTCATATTATTGAAAGAAAAATTAGAATTTAGGATAAATTTGAGTTCAGTAACATTAATCTCTGCGTTAACAAAACCCGTACAGCAACTGTCAATTTAATTTAAAGCAAGCAATGGGAATTTCAGATTTATTATTGTTTCCGGTGTACTTATTGTTTTACTATTTCCTATTCAGTGCCCGCCGCAAAAATATTACCGATCCCATTTTAAAAATTTATCACCGCCGTGGGTTCTGGATTAAAGCATTGATGGTAGTCCCCTTTGCTTTATTCAATTCTAAAATTTCGCTGGGCGATTCTTATGTATTGTATCATGTGGAAGGCGCCAATATTTATCATCTTATCCTTAATGATATTTCAAATATAAGATGGCTTACTGCCCCCGGCACAGAATATGACCAGAGCGGTTTGCTGGCAGATACCTGGAATGCCGGTTACTGCAGGGATGTAAACAATTTTATGGTAGTCCGTATTGTTGCGGTAATGTCTTTTTTCACTTTCGGAAAATACCTGATTACCTGTTTGTTATTTTCACTGATATCTTTTTCGGGGGTGTGGCGGCTTTACCGTTTTTTTTACGAACAGTTTCCTCACCTGCACAAACAACTTGCTTTTGCCATTTTATTCCTTCCCACTTTTGTTTTCTGGAGCTCGGGTATTTTAAAAGACCCCCTGTGTACCGGCGCAATGGGATGGATTACGTATGCACTATATGAAGCACTTTACAAAAAGAAAAACCTGATTAAAAACACAGTTATTATTTTTATTGCAGGATATGTACTGGTGGCTTTAAAGGTATATATATTGGTTTCGTATGTACCCTTCTTATTACTATTCCTGGCGCTAAAAAATGTAAACCTGGTGAAAAACAAATTTGCCAAAATAGCTATTGGCTCAGCTATGATTGTGGGCATCATGCTTGGATTTACAAAAATTATGGGCGAATTGCAGAAGTCTATGGCAAAATATGCCGGTGATGGTGTTACCAAAACAATACAGTCATATCAAAAAAATTATGCGGCGCAGGATACCTGGGCACAATCAAATTTTTCGCTGGGGGTAGAGTTTGATGGCTCTGTAACAAGCTTAGTAAAGATGGCTCCGGCTGCTGTTATAGCAACGCTGTTCCGCCCGTTTTTATGGGAGTCTGCAAAACTTTCAACCCTGCTTTCATCTTTGGAGAGCCTTGTCATCATGTTATTTACCCTTAAAGTTTTGTGGGCGGTAGGTATTGGTAAATTTTTCAGGGCATGGAGTGAACCGGCCATTATGTATTGCATCGCCTTCTCCCTTTTATTTGCTTTATTTGTGGGTGCTACCACTCCAAACTTTGGCACGCTGTGCCGCTACAAAATTCCCTGCATCCCCTTTTACCTGATTGCACTTATTTTAATAATGGATAAGTTTGGAAAAACAAAAAACAGTCCCGTAAAAAACGAGACTGCCTGATTTCAGAGGGGGTATTATTTTAAAAAACTTACTATGCGCTTGCTGCATCCTGGCGTGGCGAAAAAGTAAAGGCAGTAGTTAATGATGCCCATATACTTTTTACATAGCCATTTAGCACAGCAGTTAATGAAAATGTTTTCCCGTTTTTAAGTTTTGATAAAATAAAAACAGGTGTTGCATTGAATGTATTACTCAATGCGTCAGCAACGGGCCAAATGATAAAACTTAGTTTTTTAATCTTATTGGTTTTTTGGTAAAACAATATTATTCCTGCAAACGCCATCAGGAAGCAACTGTAACTTAACAGCGCCAGTATTTTATTATCAAATTTTGTTTTGTTAATGTAAAAGCGGTTGCGTACGTAGTAATACATTTTCCAGCCACTCATATAATCCCAGTCTTTTTTAATGCTGAAAGCCGTGGCAGGATGATAATGTATGCTGGAAGCAACGGTGCATACAGGAATGTTATTACGCCTGGTAATGCGGTAATAATATTCTGTTTCATCGCCCCATAAAAAAAGATTGGCAGATGGAACGCCAACTCTTTCAACAATTTTCCGGTGCAAAAGAGTTCCGTTGAAAGGATGACCAAAACCCTCAATTATGTTGGAGCCAACATCATCGATTGTTTTATAGTTGTGTGTTTTCCATACAAAACTTTTCTTATCATCTTTATCAATTACTGCACAGTTAATCAGTTTCATGCTTCCGTCATCGGCATTCAGTAAATTTTGCAGTGCATCTTCTTTGGGATAGCCATCATCATCCATGCACCATATCCAAGAATATTTATTTTTATATGCCCAGTTAATTCCTGCACCAAAGCCTCCAGCCGAGCCTGTATTTTTTTGTGTAATAAAAATTAAATCTGATTGATTTTGCAGCCACTGTTCAGTGCTATCTATACTGCCATTATTGATAACTAAAATGGCATCTAAAGGGCGGGTTTGATTTCTTAATGCTGTTATACATTCAGAAAGCAGCGCCTGACGGTTGTACGTGACAACCACGGCAATTACCTTCTCCATAGGAATGGATTTTTTCGGTTTTAAATAGTATTCGGACTATTTATTAACGCCGTAATGGGGTGAATATTGCTTTGAGTAGTATTATTTCTACTATTCTACATTAGAAAATACTACCGGTTTTTGGCCTGCAGCTGTAGCTGCTAAAAACAATTGTGCGAAACTTAAAGCTTCACCGATAACATGGTGCATATCCATATAACGGTATGTGGCAAGCCTGCCCAGGAAAGATACTTTATCCAATGCTTCGGCATCGCTGCGGTATTTTAACAGCAGGTTTTTATCATTTGCCAGCCGCTTTGGATAGTAAGGAATATCGTTTGGATCTGTTTCCTTACTGAATTCTTTGAAGCAGATGGTTGCATCGTGTTTTTCCCAATTGGCAAAATGCTTGTGCTCTGTAATTCTTGTGTAAGGCACTGCTTCGTCACAATAATTCATCTGGGCTGTTCCCTGAAAATCGCCCTCGGCATAAAATTTTTCAAATGTTACTGTACGGTAACCAAGCCTGCCATATTTAAAATCAAAATAAGCATCAAGGGGGCCGGTATAAAAAACATGGTTGTAGTTGCTTACGTCCATACCAGAAGTAAACTTTTTGTTCAGCGTAATTTTTATGTTTGGAATGGCGGTTAATTTTTCCATCAGCACTGTGTAGCCTTCAACCGGTATGCCCGTAAAAATATTATTGTGATAGTTGTCATCGTAATTAAACCTCACCGGAATTCTTTTTAAAACAGATGCCGGCAATTCTGTTGGCTCACAACCCCATTGCTTTTTGGTGTAGCCATAAAAAAAAGCATCGTACAGTTCCTTTCCAATAAAACTTAAAGCCTGCTCTTCAAAATTTTGTGGGTCTTCAATACTTTTATCTGCCAGTGTTTCCAAAAAAGTCTTTGCTTCTGCAGGTGTAAATGATTTACCAAAAAGCTGGTTAATGGTATGAAGGTTAACGGGCAATGAATAAACCTTGCCATTGCTCATAGCTTTTACCCTGTGTACATAAGGCCTGAATTCAACAAAGCTGTTTACAAAATCCCAGATTTCTTTTTTATCGGTATTAAAAATATGTGGGCCATATTCATGAACCATTATGCCGGTTTTGTCATCCCGTTGGGTGTGGCAGTTGCCGCCAATATGGTCTCTTTCATCCCAGATGTCAATTGTGCAGTCAAGCTTTGTTGCCAGCTGATTTGCCAACACATTGCCCGAAAACCCTGAGCCGATAATTAAGAATTTATACTCCACAATTATGTTTTGGTTTGCAAAATAACTTATTGTGATAAGATGCTGCTGTAAATGGCTGCATACTTTTCAACAGCTGTTTCCAATGAATAAAAATCAAATGCCCCGTTGCGTATTGCTGCAGCATCATATTCTTTTTGCTGCATTATTTCATCAACAGCAGTTTCCAGTGCTTCACCCGTAAAATCATTTATTACAATGCCCGAGTGATATTTTGTAACAATTGCTGCCACATCGCCAACACCGCTGCTGGTAATTAACGGAATTCCCATTGCCATAATTTCTCCATGCTTGGTAGGCGATGATGATTGCTTTGAATAACATGGCCTGATAAAAAAAATGGAATAATTACTAAGCGATAAAAGCAACGGCACATCTTTTCTGCCTGCCTTTTTTGTAATAATTTTTTCAGGTAATAAATCAAACTTAGCGGCAGCGGCTATAATATCTTCGTGGCGGTGTGGCGAAATAAACAAAAACTTTGCTGCAGGTTTTTTATTGCTCAGCTTTTTACAAAACCGCAACATCTCATACGTTAAGTACCAGCCACCGATGGAACCAAGGTAGCTTACAATAAAATCATTCTTTCCTATATTTAATTCATTTTTTAGAGCTGCTTTCTCTGCTTCATTTATAGTCGCAGGATTAAACAATTCCATATCAACACTGCAGGGAATTACCGCCAGCGGAATTTCCTTTTTATATTCCGGCCATTGCTTAATTATTTTTTCAGCAGCATAAGTAAGGCAAACTATTCCATCGCTTTGTTTTACTTCTTCGGCTTCCTGCTTTTTAAAATATTTATAAATAAATTTGTACAAAGGGTTTTTCAAATTCCACATCCGACCATCCACACGGCTGTCGGCATAAAATTCCCTGATGTCGTTCAAAAATTTTACTCCGGTTTTTTTCTTCAGCCACAAACCAACCATTGAAGGAATGCCGGGCCGGGTATGTACCATATCAAGCTGATGTTGCTGGTGAATTTTTTTTGCAGCCTTTTTAAGTTTAATAATGTCAATCAATGTAGAAAATACCGGAGGGTTTTTTGTGTAGGCTAAAGGAATCCATTCAATATTATATCCCTGCAGCAATTTTTCAACAACTGGTTTGCCTGAAGCAAATACCTGTTTTTTTTCGCAGCTTAATAAAAATATTTTGTAGCCATGTTTGCTTAATCCCTGCAGGTAAGGTATTACCTGGCTTTGCCCCAAAGGGTCCGTCATACCATCGTAAGAAATAAACAGGATTTTTTTTGCAGAATTGGACATACATTAATTATTGTTCATCCACTTGTCGTACCACATCTGGAACATTAAAAGATACCATATTTTTTCGGCCCGTTCTATTTTGCCCTGGTAAAACGATTTTCTTATCCTTTGTATTTCGTGGTTGTTAAAAATATTTTGCTTTGCAATAAAAGCCTCGTCAAAATATCTGTCAACAAAAGGCTTTAAATCATTTTGCAGCCATGCGGCTATCGGTATCCCAAATCCCATCTTTGGCCTGTCCATCATTTCTTTGGGAATGTATTTATGTACAATTTCTTTGATGATGAATTTTTTATTGCCTTTGTTGTATTTGTATTCCATCGGCAATTGTGCCGCCCATTCAATTATCCTTTGATCCAAAAATGGTTCCCGGCCTTCTAAGCTTACGCTCATACCGGCCCTGTCCACTTTTTGCAAAATATCATCCAGCAGGTAGGTTTGATAATCTATTGCCATCATAAAATCGAGGATGGAAGCATTTGCTTTTTTTAGTTCTTTGCTGTCGAATGCTGTTGTTATTCTTCCTACGGGGGCTTTAAATAAATCGGCGATATCCTTTTCATTCATCTGGGCCGTAAGGCTCATCAAAATATTTTGTTCCGATGGATTTTTAAAAAGCGTTTTCAGCTTTTCGTACCTGCTGTGAAATAAATATTTCTTATTCAATACCGGGATAGAACT
>JANNAM010000243.1:0-15179 GCA_031384415.1 Bacteroidota bacterium | reverse complement strand
TGTATTATATACATTGCCAGTAGAGCCTGCACAAGCTACTGCAGGGCCGGTAATCACTGGTACCGGTAACGGATTCTTGGTCACATTCAATACCGTTGGACTCGCTGCTGTACAGCCATTGGCATCCGTGTAGTTAACGCTGATGCTGCCGGTTGGTGTCAGATCCCAGTTCACTGTGGCTGTATTATTAGAAGTACCACCACCCGATACTATTGTACCGCCGCTTACTGTCCATATATAATTAGTTCTTATTGCTTCTGTTGTATAGGTTAATCCCGATGTGCCCGCACAAAATAAATTTAAACCACTGATACCGGGGGTTGGTAAAGGATTTACCTGAACATTGTAATTAGTAGGCGCACATGCACCGGTATAATTTACCTGCACCTGGTGTGCACCTGGTGCACCTGTCCAGGTTATGGTAGCAAAATCAAAACCATTGCCACCTGCTGTAATAGTAGCACCGGCAGGGCCAATGATAGACCATGTATAACCTGTTTGGCCAGCCTCTGTAGTATAAGTTCTTACTGAATTTAAACAAGTACTGTTTACACCATTAATGGTTGGTGTTACACAGAATCCGTAAACATATTGCAATAAATCTTTTTCAAAATTTGCAACCTCGGTTGGAGGTGTCCAACTAGCAGGAAAGCCTCCTTGAAAAAAGGGCAATGTTAATCCACCAAAAAGAACCCTTCCACTTCCCCATGCTTTCTCGGCAAGTGTACCACGGGAAGCACCATCTAAAATAATATTTGTTAAGCCGGGACCAGTTATATAATTATGAGAAAATGAGGAACCGGTATAGGCGGCTATAACGGGCTGAAACGTCCCTTGTGTAAAAATAGGATGGGCATTATTGACTATTGAGCCTGTGCCACTTCCACCACTATTTGAAACAACTCCCCCAAAACCATAGCTATTAGGACCAGAACAAACATTAGGAGCCGCATTTATTAATAATCTCCCCCCCGCAGCTACCCAGTTTTCAATGGTAACCTGGTTGGCAGCAAAGAATGTATTCAGGGCACAAGTGCCATTATCACTTCCTTCCATAAAAATCATTTTTACCCCGGGCACAAAAATAGCGGCTGGGCTTACCGTTTCAAACCTTAGGTCTTGCCAGTTACCGGCGCCAAAGGCAGCATTAAGGGCTGCCTCATTGTTTGGCATAGCGTATCCAGCCCATGGCTGGCCGGTATTGCTACGCAAGTAGACCTTGTTTTGAGCACTTAACTGAAAAGCAGCTATAAGAACAAGTATGGATAGAATTATCTTTTTCATGAGTCTGTTTTTTTCTTTATAGAAATTAATACTTTATGTTAGCTTTAATAGAGAATGATTGGGCATTGTAACTTTGGGGCAACGGTATGGTAAGGTTAGCAATTTTATTGTCAGCCCCTGCCTGGTAAGTAGTTTTAGCCTTGGCTATAATTTCTATAGTTTTAGAAATTTTTGCACTACCAGCAGTTAGGTCAATATTAAACTGAATTTTCTGATCATAAGAAGGATTGTTCACATTCAACTCTACCGAATATTTATCATTTTCCTGAACCACCCTGTAAGAAACCTCGTATACTGTAGAGGTTTTAAGTATCGACTGCCAGTCTTTAACTATATTACTTTTTACATCACTGCTGCTGTTCTGCGCCACGGAGCTAACCGTTATTACAAACGCAGCAAGGGCCATCAGGCCCCTTAGAAGATACTTTCCCATAAATTTGTTGTTGGTTATTAATTTTGTGTTGGTTATTTGCCCGGTTTGGCAAGTCTGGCCGGGAAAAGAGGGAGTAGATAATAAACTCATAAGCTACTTTTTAAGATTTTAGATACAGTTAATTTAGTTTTATATACTTCATGTTCGGTGAAGTAGTTGTCGGACTGGTACTGAGTTTCAGGCCAGCCTGGCGTGTTTCTTATTTGGGGGGAGAGCACGTTAGTTATTCGGTGGATAATTGGAATCAGAGTGTAATTGTTTGTAAATATATTAACATTATCTAAGTAAACAAACATTTTATAATTTTTTTTTTTTTCTGCCGGCTTCGCAATTGAATAAAGGGGGGAGCTGAGGATAAAAAACACCGGGCCCGAAGACATGAAAAACGTTATAATTTATACAAAATAAAGTATCTTCTTTTATATTACATACTTTGCGTGGAAGCGTTGCTGTCAGCAACCGGGGCTTACAGCAAATACAGCAGCGAACAGCAAAGCTACATTTGCCTGAATGGCAACCCCCACGGGGATTTTGTAACAATATGCCCGATATTTAAAAATAATTTTTGCTGCCTCTTTATAAAAGAAGAAGGCTGCAGCAATATTAAATAAACATATCAGGCAGCTGTATCCACCTGCCTGATTTAATTATGAAATACGTCACTGCTAATTTAAACAACCAGTAAAAGAAGATAACCGGATAAATTGTTTTTACTTTTTACTTATGTCGGGCAAAAAAATAAAAGTAATCCCCAAAAAACAAGAATGGCACGATTATGGAAAGTTGAGTATTAGCTTCGAAAAATCCTGTCCTTTTTCACTTAGAAAAGCCTGCCAGGTTTAGGAAAGCAACAGATTTTTTACCTAAATTTTATCTTTATGAATAATTCAAATTTTCCGTCTGCTACAATTGGCAGCCCTATGCCACGTAAAAATGGCCTTATGAAAAATGTAATAATAGGTGTATTAACCTTAGCGCTTGCAGGCACAGTAACATGGTCGCTGGTAAATAAAAATAAAGCTGCAGACAATGAACAGCAGCAAGCAACTCAAATTGCCAAAGTAACCGATGAAAAAGTGGATCTTCAGCAAAGTTTTGACGCATCGCTGGCACGCCTTGATTCGATGACTACCGTAAATACATCGCTGCAGGGAAAACTTGCTGAAAGCAATACCGAAATTGCAAAAACAAAAACAGAAATACGCAGTATTCTAAATAAGAAAAATGCTACTGCCGCAGAACTGGCAAGAGCTAAAACATTGATTGCATCGCTGAATGATAAGATAAGTACCCTGCAGGCTGATGTTGCCAGGTTAACGCAGGATAACCAAACCCTTACACAGGACAAAACTGTTCTGATACAGGAAAAAGAAAAATTAAACATTGACCTTACTGCAACAACGGTGGCAAAGAAGGAACTAGAAAAGAAAGTTGATGTAGCTTCTACACTAAATGCATCTAATATTGCCATTACCCCGGTTAATGTAAAAAACAGCGGCAAAGAAAAAACTACTACTGTGGCAAAAAGGGTTGATAAATTAGTTATTTCTTTTGATGTAAACAACCGTATTGCTGAAGCCGGTGTTACAGATGTATATGTGCTTGTAATTGGCCCTGATGGCAAGGCTGTTACTACTCCTAACTTAGGTTCGGGTACTTTTAGCACCCGTGAAGAAGGAGATAAATCATTTACTGCCAAATTACCGGTAACATTTGAACCTGCTAAAAATCAAACCGTGCAGTTTGCTTTTGAACCGGGTGTAAATTTTCAGCAGGGCAGCTATACTATACAGATTTATCAGAATGGATTTAAGATTGGCGAAGGAACAAAAGAATTGAAGAAAGGCGGTTTATTCAGTTAATCATTTTAGTCTAATATATATATAGCAACCCGGTTAATATTAACCGGGTTGCTTTTTTTATACAGATGTGACAGCTCTTTAAAAAGCTGCTACATCTTCCCAAAAAAAAATAAATAAATCACCGCCCTTTTTTGTAAGTTTATTTTACAACTTAAAACATCTTACAATACCTAAAAAAAATTATGAACCACCTGCTCTTCTTTGCATCAATGTTTATTTTATTGATAAATAACAAAGCAATAGCAGGCGCTTTGCTGCAACCGCCAAAAGATACCATTACCGACCTGGCGCTTT
Organism: Bacteroidota bacterium; assembly: GCA_031384415.1. Classification (GTDB taxonomy): domain Bacteria; phylum Bacteroidota; class Bacteroidia; order Chitinophagales; family Chitinophagaceae; genus Ferruginibacter. The sequence continues at coordinate 11,306 of JANNAM010000243.1, read as the reverse complement.
TAAAAACAACTGCAGTTTTTAAAACTCCCGGTGGCAAAACCTATAATGTTTCTTTTGCAAAAGATCCCGAAAAAGCAACAACTTCAATCAATGGACCGGCAGCATTTGCACCCAACACAGCCTGTAATAGCGGCAACAAATTTGACGGCAGCTACCGCAAAACCGCCAAGCTTTCCATTGCAGGCAACAATGCCAAAAGCACCAGCCTTGCAAAACTTATTGCCAGGGTTACGGCATCAGACAATGCGTCCATTGCCGTAAGCAGCAGCAGCCCCAGGATAGAAATAGAAGACAGTGTGGTTACGCTTATTTCTGTTTATCTGTATGCTATTGCCCGTGAGGCTGATGAAGATTATCATATCATCATAGGAACATCGGGCAACCCTGCCACTGCAAAATTTTTTAATATTGAGTGCAGCGGACTGCCGGCTACCAGTAACCCATCTTACAATAAAATAAAAGCGGCAAGGAAAAAAGTGGTGGCCTTGCTTGGTGGCACCGAAAGATGTGTTGATGGATATATAAAATTTACCGATCATCCAAAGGTAAAAATAATCGGCTCTTTGTTTTACGATAAAGAACACGAAAGCAATTTACCCGGCCCGGCAGGCAGCAAACCAAAAACAGCCTGGGAGCTGCATCCCATTACAGAATTTAAAATGCTGTAAACGGCCAGCATAGGTAACAGCTTTTGAAAAGCTGTTACCTATGCCCCTATTAAAAAACATTAACACCCAAACTGCCTGTTATAGACTACCTTCCGGCCCTTGCCTGTAATAAAGCAGGCAGCTAAATTAATCCGATGTCGAATATTACGCAGGTGGTAAATGAAGATAAAAGCCTGAAGACTTTAAAGAAGAGTGTGCATGCATCTGATATGGATTTGTTGCTGAGCAGTGCCGGCCCTTACACTTTTTTTGCACCGGTGGATATGGCTTTTGAAAAGCTTGAAAAAGGAATGATGGACAACCTGCTGGAACCGCAGAACAGGCCAAAACTTGCAGCTTTAATCAACAACCATATTGTAAGCGGTAAAATTGTTTTTAATGATTTAAAAGACGGCGATAAACTTACCACCGTAAATGGTAAAGAATTATTGGTGCAGGAAAAAAATGGTAAAGTAACCATTGGCGACATCAGCGTCATGCCTACAGAAGCTAAAATATCAAACGGCAGCATTCATCTTACAGATACTGTTATACTATAAATAAACTGCTGCTATAAAATCAAATAGCTAAATCCCGTTCTTGTGTTGTACATTTCACCATGCAATCAAATACTTTTTTGCTGTATGGTGCCAATGGATATACCGGCGAATTAATTGCCCGGTATGCAAGCCTGTATAATTTACAGCCCATCCTTGCCGGCAGGCGAAAAGAATTAATAGAGCCGCTGGCAAATAAATTAAATCTTCCTTACAAAATTTTTGACCTTGATGACAGGGTTGCTTTACATGCTGCATTAAAAGAAGTGAAAGCAGTAATTCATGCGGCGGGGCCGTTTCAGTTTACTGCAAGGCAAATGATTGAAGCCTGCCTGCAAACAGGAACTCATTACTTAGATATTAATGGCGACATTGCCGTTTTTGAAATGATAAAACAATATGATGCCGCTGCAAAAAAAGCAGGCATTATGCTGCTGCCCGGCGCCGGCTTTGATGTGGTACCTACCGATTGTATTGCCCTGCAGTTGAAAAAATTATTGCCCGATGCTGTTGCATTGCAATTGGCATTTGCAAGCGAAGGCGGTGGCCTATCGCATGGTACAGCCACAACCATGGCCGGCAAATTAGGTGAAGGCGGCGCTGCAAGAAAAGAGGGAAAAATAATACGCACCACTTTGGGGCAAAAAGGAATGTGGGTTGACTTTTTAAATGCACCTGGTGGTGGAACAAAAAAAATATTTGTAATGAGTATTTCCTGGGGCGATGTTTCCACTGCTTACTTTACTACAGGCATCCCGAATATAGAAACCTACACAGGTATTGCTAAAAAGACTTACACTATTTTAAAACTGCAGCCGGTGTTTAACTGGCTGCTGCGAACAACATTTGTACGCAACTTTATTAAAAAGAAAATAAACCAGCGGCCTGCAGGCCCATCCGATGAGCAGCGGAGCAAAGCCATGGCAATGATTTGGGGGCAGGCAAAAAATGCAGCCGGTAAAACTGCAACTGTGCGGCTCAGCGGCCCCGAAGGTTATACCTTAACCACTCACAGTGCTTTACTTATTGTGCAAAAAGTATTGAATGGAAATTTTGTTGCAGGCTATCAAACGCCGGCCGCAGCTTACGGAGAAAACCTGGTGATGGAAATTCCGGGGATGCAAAGAGATGTGCTCAGTTAAAAAACTTATTTTTTCTAAATAACGCAGCAGCGGCTCACCGTTCCGTTTTTCCACCCGAAAAATAATAATTACATTTTTCATTTTTAATATTATATTTAACCTCTGCCCGAAGGAAACGAAAACTAAACCAACGCCAATGAGCCTTACTCCTTCTTCTTCTCCGGAAATAAATCCGGAGCAGCCTGTTATAGCTGAATCAGCAAATGATAAGTTTAGTACCGGAATTTCTTTAGATGTTTTACGGGGCATAGCATTGCTGGCTTTGTTAATTACCGGCATCTGGGAATTTGGCGGCTTCAATGCAAACCAGCAGGCCTTTTACCGCAATGGGCCACATGGCGGCAATTTTAAATTGTATGCTGCTGTTTCAATATTGATAGAAGGTAAAATGATGTCGCTGCTGGCTCTTGTTGCCGGTGCAGGCATTGTTTTGTTTATGCAAAAAAAGGAACGGCCGGTGTCATTGCCCGCTGCCGATGCTTATATCCGGCGGCAGATATGGCTGCTCATTTTTGGTGTGTTCAATGCTTTTATATTATTATGGCCCGGCGATATTTTGTTTCCATTTGCAGTAGCCGGCATTTTAATATTTGCTTTTTGGCGCCTGCCGGCCAAGGGATTATTCATTGGCGCAATTGTTTGCACTTTAATTTATTGCGGCAAACAATACTGGAACTATTGCGATGATAAAAAAGATTATAAAAAATTCCTTGCTGTATCGGCCGTTGAAAAGAAATTTAAAGAAGACAGCACTGCCCGTTTTAAAAAAGACAGTATTGACAAAACAAAAGATCCCATCCTTTTTAAAGACACACTTATCAAAAATAAATTAGCAGATTCGCTGGCAAAGAAAAACGATACCCTCACAAAAAAACAGGCAGAAGAAAAGGGTAAATGGGAGGGAATTGCCAAAGCTTTTAAATTTGATTCATCTGCAAAAGTTGCCGAAAACAAAGCTGTTCGCAGCCGCTACGGAAAAGTATGGAACCACCTGATGGTGCGTTCGCAATACAAAGAATCGCAATGGTTTTACAAGATAGGAGTTTGGGAAATTGCTTCGATGATGTTCCTGGGTATGGCGTTATTAAACATTGGTTTTTTCAGCTCCCGTTTTTCTTCGTCAAAATATTTACTTATTGGATCGGTTGCTGTTATTGCAGGCATTGCACTTGGCTGGTTCCGCATTCATTTTAACAGCCTCAGTGCAGCAGACTATGCAAAATATGTTGAGCAGCATGCCATTCCTTTTAACCAGTTTTTACCATTGGAAAAAATGTTACTGGCTGCTGGTTATGCATCGCTGATGCTGTGGCTGCTCAGGATGAATATTTTGAAATGGCTGATGAAAACTTTTGCAGCAACCGGCCGCATGGCACTCACCAATTATATCATGCAGTCTGTTATATGCAGTTTCTTTTTCTATGGATATGGATTTGGTTATTTCGGCAGGCTGCAGCAATGGGAACTGTATTTTATGGTGGCAGAAATTACACTGGTGCAGGTGGCATTTTCTATAATGTGGCTGCGTTATTATAATATGGGGCCGCTGGAGTGGTTGTGGCAATGCCTTATTTACCGCAAACGGCTTCCCTGGAAAAAACAACAAACAACAAACCCAACCATCTAATAAACCCACCGCATGGACCAACATAATTCTTCCGGCACAATAAGCACACAGCCAGTAGCCACTGCCGACCGTATTAAAAGCATTGATACCATCCGTGGTTTTGCTTTGCTTGGAATATTGATGATGAACATGCCCGGCTTTGGAATCAACTGGGATGTTTATTATAATATTACTCATGGGCCACAAACCGGCGCCGACTATTATACCTTTTCTGCCATCTTCGTATTTTTTGAAGGCACCATGAGGGGATTGTTTTCTATGCTGTTTGGTGCAGGTATGGTATTGTTTATGATGAACAAAAAAGAAGTTCCCGGCGGAACTACAGTTGCAGAATATTATTACCGCCGATTGCTCTGGCTTGTGCTGTTTGGTGTTATCAATGCTTTTGTAATTTTATGGCAGGGCGATATTTTATTTTTCTATGGCCTTTGCGGTATGTTGCTGTTTCCTTTTCGAAAGCTTTCTTCTAAATGGCTGGTAGTAGTTGGGCTGGCTTGTGTAAGTTTCGGAATCATAAAACAGCAGTGGAGGTGGAGCGACTTCAGGGAAAAAAGAATTGACTATAAAGAAGCAATGGCGGCAAAGAAGGAAGATAAAAAACTTAGTTCCGAACAGCAGGGCGCCATTGCTTCGTGGACAAAGATTGAAAAAAACCAAAACAAACTTGACACTGCACAGACCAATAAAAACCGCCGCAAAATGCGTTCGGATTATGCAACCATCTTTATGTATTTCATTCCCAACAATGCCGATGGCGAAGCATGGTATATGTATCATGGCGTTTGGGATATGCTGGCCATGATGTTCCTGGGCATGGCGCTTTTTGGCTGGGGCTTTTTTACCAATAAACTTTCTACCTCCACCTATTTTATATGGCTGCTGCTGGGCTATGGTATTGGTATTCCACTGGGCTGGCTATTATATAAAAATGGCTGGATAGGTTTTGCAACTCAGGGCGTTGCTGCTTATGCCGATCAATGGCGTGTTTCGCATGAAGTGTTTCTTGAGTTCAGGCGGCTGCTGCTTACCATGGGCCACGCTAGTTTACTCATGCTTGTTTTTCGCAGCAATATTGTGCCCTGGTTAATGAAGGCACTTGCCAATGTAGGGCAAATGGCTTTTACCAATTACCTCATGCAAAGTATCATCTGCACATTCTTTTATTATGGTTATGGCCTGGGCAATTACGATAAACTCAGGTTTCACCAGCTTTACTACGTGGTATTTTCTGTTTGGATATTCCAGATTATTTTTTCTGCCATTTGGCTTAAGTATTTTCGCTTTGGGCCTTTTGAATGGGTGTGGCGTTCGCTTACTTACTGGAAGCGGCAGCCAATGAAAAAATAATTCAGGAGAATAAAGAGTATTTTTTAATTAATAAATTGTTATGAAACTGATTGGTTGGTTTGTTTTAAACATTGCGCTGGTAACCATTTTATTTTCCTGCAATGATGCAGGCACAAAAACTGAAGATGCCGGAAATAAAACCAATCCTTCGGTTGATTCTGACAATATTCCCGTTGAAAAAAACAACCCTGCAGATGCTGCAAAAGAAAAAGCAACAACAATTACTGCTCAATTTGTTGAATTTTCGCTGGGAGATATTTCGCATTATATTTTTAAAGACAGCACAGGAAAAAAATGGGATTTTGCTGCTTACGAAGACAGCCTTTTTCACTTTGAGATTCCGCTTTCAAAAAACAATTCCAACGAAACCAACCAGGGCTGGGCATCCAATATAAAGCTGCAGGGTAAATGGTTTGTTATAAAATATATTTACAAGATGCTTCCCCAACCTCCCGATGGGCCGCTGGCCAATGTTCCTGTTATAAAGTCGGCAGCAATAAAACAATAAGAACAATTCCTTTTCTGCATTTACAGTAACACATCAAGTATTTCCCTCTGTTCGTCAAGCAGGTTTTTATCTGCGCCGGATGTTTATTTCATTTGTATCCGTTAAGCTGCTGCATGCAGTTCAATTTATTTTTTAATCAAAAAAAATTAAAGCCATGAAATCAATGATGAGTAAAACAATGCTGCTGATTGCCATATCGGCAACCCTGCTTTCTGTTGCTGCCACATCAGGCGGCGAGGGATTTGAAATATCCCTCAATAACAAAATGATGATTCAGCGATTTGGCGGCGACATCAATGCCACAAACAGTCTGCAATTAAATCAAAGCCTCTCCGGCGGGCAATTAACCATCAAGTATCACCATTGCGGAAGGGTGGGTAAAAACAGGATAGTTACACTTAAAGACAGCCGGGATAAAATAGTTAAGGAATGGCGCTATGCAGATGTGGCCACGCCTGTTGCAGCCATGACCTGTAATGTAAAAGATATCCTGAGTGTAAAAAAAGCAGGCAACAATGTTTTTAAACTGTACTATTCATCCAGCGAACTGCCCAATGGCAGGTTGCTTACGAATGTAGTTTTAGGCAATAACGTTGCTGCCCTCCGCTGATAATTTCAGCTTTGTTTTCTTACCCTCATCTGAACTGCAGTAAGCAGCACAGGTGAGGGTATTTTATTATTTGGCAACAATGCATATTACTATTTTAATTCCCCAATAATATTTATACATTTACTCTCCGTTAAAATTCAATGTGCAGATTTCCCTGCATTTTTAATTCTGATTCACAAATTTTAAAACCATAAAACAATGAAGCAAATTAAATTTCTTGTAACTGCCCTTACTTTTTCGGGCATTTTCTTCTTTTCGTCCTGCAATTCCGGCGACGAAAGCAATTCGGCCAATCCGCCTGCAAACCCCGACAGCGCTTCGGCCAAAAAAACCGAACCTTCGGTACCAGTTAAACCAGCCAATGTTTTAATCATTAAACACAAAGTGGGCAATTTTGCCAAATGGAAAGCTGGCTACGAAGCCGGCGATTCTTTGCGGCTTGCTTACGGGCTGCATAATTATGTAATTGGCCGTGGCGTTGCAGATTCAACGATGGTGATGGTTGCTGTAAAGATGGATGATGCAGCAAAAGCAAAAGCTTTTACCGCCCTGCCAGAACTGGATGCCAATATGAAAAAGGCCGGGGTAAAAAGCAAACCCGAAATAATGTTTATTGATGTTCAGATGATGGACAGCGCAACAAATAATATTACCCAACGGGTGATGGTAACACACAAAGTAAAAGACTGGGATGCTTTTAAAAAAGTTTTTGACAGCCACAAGCAGACCAGGGTAGATGCAGGGCTTAGCGACCGGGCTGTTGGTTATGAATTTGGAAACAATAAAATGGTGATGATAGTTGGCGCAGTAAGCGATATGAAAAAGGCGCAGGATTTTTTTGGTTCTAAAGACCTGAAAGATAAAATGGCCGAAGCCGGAGTTGATGGCCCGCCCACTATCTTTTTTTACAATGTAGTACAGCGGTATTAATTTTTTTACTGACCTTTTTATTATGAGGCGATGGTTTTAATAAGCCGTCGCCTTTTTTGTGCCCGGTATGCAGGACTTATTTATAAAGTATGAAGTAAAGGGTTCAAATAAATTGTACATTAATTGCTTTACATTAAAACACAGGTTCCTCAAAAAACTTAAACCAATTTATTTAGATAAAAAATTTCTATTAAGATTATAGGAACACTATCCAAAAAAAAGCCACCGGTGAAATACCGGTGGCTTTCTGCAGAAAAAATATTTGTTCATTTAATTTCTTACAACTTTTTCTGAACGCATATTTCCATTAACATCCCACACCTGTATAATATAAGTTCCTTTAGGCAGCAAACTCATATCGAAAGAATAAAAATTACTTTGCGGCTGAGAGTAAGTTAACTGGCTGCCGCTCAGTGTTGTTATTTTCACCACGTTCATCCTTGTTGCGCTGCTTATATTTACATAATCGCTGGCAGGGTTTGGATAAACACTTATATCAAATGCTCCACCGCCATTGCGTATGGCAATTGTTTGAGAATAGACAACTTTACCCGAAGGCATTACATAATACAACCGGTAATAAACATTGCGGTTTTCTTTAGCCACAACATAAGAAGGCTGATTTTTCTTTGCGGCAGTTGTAAATGTTTCCACTGCTGAGAAGCTTCTGCCTTCGGTACTTTTTTCCAAAACTGTTTTCACAATATCTCCTGCCTCAATTTGCCAGCTAAGGCTGTAGTTGGCTGCATCGTAAGTTTTGTAAGTAAATGAAAAATTTGTGATGGGCACAACAGTAGTGTTTAAATCAGCCATCCAAACACCCCTGCCATAACTTGAAATGAAAATTTGTTTTTTAGAAGTACTTATTTCCATATCCGACACTCTTACATTGGGTAAGCCGGTTCCAAATTTTGTCCAGCCGGTTCCTAAAGGTTGCAATACACCACCAGCAGGATTCAGCCTTGCGAAGTATACCCCAAGTTCGGTAGCAATAAAAACTGTATCTGACCCTTCTTTACGAATTGTATTCAGCATTAGTATATTGGGCATATTGTCTGTTATGTTATTCCATGAATTTCCTGCATTGGGCGAAAAAAATATTTTATTTGCAGCAGTATAAGTTGTAGCGGTAGCAATCATAGTATCGCTGTTGCGGCTCCAGTAAATGCTGTTGAATATTACTCCCACCGGAGGCGTAATAGTTGTCCAGGTAACTTCATCTGTTGTTTTACGGATAACATTATTATTTCCGATTGCTACAATACGTTGCTTTGCTGCATCTGTTGGGTGATTGGATAAACCTATAAATTTTGGTTTATCGCCCAACCCCGAATTTAAATTTACCCAGTTGGCATTGTCGGGAATATTGGGGTCGCCGCTTGGCGTAATGCCCGTAGATTTATATACATCGCTGTAGCCTCCATATAATATATCTCCATTTGTTAAGTGCATTTCAAGCGGCGCAGCAAACACACCATCATTTGGTTTGTCAATACTTTTGCCTGAATAGTCAGCCTGATAAGAATCAGTTCTGTAAGACAAGCTTCCTGTTGTGCCTGTTAAAAACCTTCTGTCTTTATTGGTTCTGTGTATTGCGGTTGAAATTCCATCGCCGGCCTGCGCAGCATACCATGTAGCTGTTGAGCCAACATAGTTACGGCTTCTACCATCATTGTCCTGATTGCCAATCATCAGGTTGTTGGGCTCGGCATCAAAAATGGCAATTGAATAACTTTGGGTGCAGGTAAGTCCATCTACACATTCTTTGTAAGCAAAAGGTGTAATACTTACAGGGCCAATGTAAACTCCGCCATCGTTGCCTATTAAAAGAGAATCGAAGCCGGCCCCGATGTATTCAATATAATGATGATCGGAATGAACATAACCACCGCCCCAGTTGCTGTTGCCTGATGTTGTGTAATATCCATTTAAATGACATGTCCATGAGGTACCGCCATTAACAGATCTTTTTCCGCTGAATTCACCAATCATCAAATCGTTTCCGTTTAATGGATTGGCAGAAATTACCTGGTTATAACTGCCCTGCGAATTATAATTTCCATTGGCATCGGCTGGTTGAGAGTTGTTTACATTGGCAAATGCACCCATGGTATTGGTGCTGATGGTGTATTTAGAAAAGGCAGGATTGGTTTTGGTAAGTATATAAAGAATATCAGGCGTATTGGCGCTGTATGCAAAATCAATTCTGTTGGCTGCGCCGCCAAGATGGGTGTACACCTGGTTCCAGGTGTTGCCGTCAAGTGATTTAAATAAAGAACCGAATAAGCCACTTGCAAAATAAGCCGTACCTACTTTTATAAAATCATTAAAATTTTCATTGGAGCCTGTGTTGTATGCACTGTTCCATGTTTCGCCCTGGTCGGTAGATTTGTAAATATCAAAAGTGCTTGTTGCCCAAATGGTATTGTTTACGCCATAATCCGGATCCACATAAAGATGGGCAATTTTTCTTTGCTGGTCTAAAGTAAAAGGCAGTTTATTTATCCATGTGGCTCCGCCATCTGCGCTTTTAAAAATACCAATACTATTAACGCTGCCGCTGCCATCAAAATCGCCGGTAGCCATTATCATGTTATTGCTGTTATTGGGTAAAAACACCAGGTCGGAAACACCAAGCCCCGAAAACTGATCTGTTAACGGCGCCCATGAAGTACCCAGGTTTGTTGATTTAAATAATCCACCCGTAGCAGTGCCGGCAAACAGGGTTCCTAATAACTGTGGATGTCTTTTCACCACATTAACCCTTCCAATACCGCCACCAAATGTCCATCCGTTTAAGTTGCCATTGTTTACGGGGCCAAGGCTTGTCCACGGAACAGTTGAAATACTGGTTGGGCTTTGCAGGTTTTGCTGCGAAGTAAACTGCTGAGGATTTTGCTGCATGGCATTTATCCATCCTGTAAGCGGATTTGGAAAGTTGCCATTGGTTCCAATTTTATCCCTCCAGTCAAGCGCCCATCTTTCAAACTGAGCAATTTCTTCCCTGAAAGGATGATTGTTGTTTACATCAATACCCTGTGCAATAAGTTGCTGCTTTTTAAGTTCCAGCTTACCCCTTACATCCGAAACAATTTGATAATAGTTTGCGCCGGGGCTAACAGACTGATTTTTATAATCAGGTATTTGTACCTGTGCATTTAAGGTAATAATTGTGAAAAGCAATGAAGTAGTAAATAGCAGTAGTTTCATGTTCATTAATTTAGGATAACAAAGTAAGCCAATTGATTGTAAAAAGCAATAGATTGTAACCGTATGCTTTAAAAAACAATTTTTCGTTTCGGCCAATCGTTACTTATATTTTTTAGAAAAAAGTAAAGCCCCGGATTTCTCCAGGGCTTCGATTTTTTCAGCTCCCCCTATCCGACTTGAACGGATGACCCTCTGATTAACAGTCAGAGCTAAGCCCCTATTGGCTTTAAGGGAATAAACATTTTTTCAAATTAAGCTGTTGCCACCAGTTTTCCCACCAGTTATATTATTATATTTTACTCGAGTCTTTATTATTTACAACTTTCACTTTGAAAGTACCTACTAAATATATTATTACTGCCGCTATTAGCCCAAAACTAAAAATATTTTTCCAATGCTCATCATATGTTGCTGATAAAATAGCCTTAAATTTTACTTCGCTAAAATGCCCTCCAACAATATCATCAAATGTGGCACCTTTGCCTTGAAAAACGTGCATATCATCCAATGGACAATAGAGTGTGTATAATGAAATTTTTGTGTCATTAGTGTAAATCCTATCAGCACCTGAAAAAGAATTAGTTTCAGGCGGCCTTGCGCTCCAGCTTCCAAAAAAATGGATAATAAAAACACTAAGCACTCCCACAAAAAGTCCAATAAAAAGTGATTTTATTGTACGCTCTGAAATCGTTACAGTTTTCTTTTCCATTGTTCAAGTTTTGGCATTT
>JANNAM010000238.1:0-25057 GCA_031384415.1 Bacteroidota bacterium | reverse complement strand
TCTGTGTTAATCTGAGTAATCTGTGGCAACCAAACTACATTTGTGTATATGAACAGAAAATACTGGGAAACCATTGCCCCAAAATATGATGCTGAAATTTTTGATGTACTGCATAATGATACAAGCGGCAAAATTGTAACTGCCATTGAAAAAATAAGTGGCAAAAAAAAAACAGTAATAGATATTGGTTGCGCCATTGGCAAATGGGTGCCATTGCTTTCATCAAACTTTAAGCAGGTAGTTGCCGCAGATATTTCTGCCATCAACTTACAAATAGCAAAAGAAAAATACCGTCACTTTAAAAATGTAGAATACCTGCGTATGGATATGAGTGCAGATAAACTCACCGTAACACCATGCGATGCTGCCATCTGCATCAATGCCATTTTAACCGATTCACTTAAAAAGAGAATTAATTTTTTTAAATCTCTTTCTATGTGTTTGAACAAAGGCGGTCATTTGGTTTTAGTAGTTCCTTCTTTAGAATCTAAACTATATACCAACATTATTGCCAACCGGTGGAATGTAGATGGCGATCATAAAGAAAAAATTGCATCACCAAAAAAAGCGTATGAGCTGGCAACAAATATTAAACAAGGTGTTACCGATATTGACAATGTGCCTACCAAACATTATTTGAAAGAAGAACTGGAATTGTTGCTTTCGCTGGAAGGCTTTAAAGTACAGCAGGTAGAGAAAATAAATTACACATGGAAAACAGAATTCAATAATCCCCCTAAATGGCTGAAAGGCCCTTATCCATGGGACTGGATGTGTGTGGCAAAGAAAAGTTGACAAGTGTAAAGTAGCAAGTTAAAAAGTTTTAATTGCTATTGTTTCTTTGCCTTACTAACCAAATCAAACGAATGATCAATCATTTCTAACAACAGTTTTTTAGGAACAGATCCGTCAACAATAATTGTATTCCAGTGTTTTTTATTCATGTGATAGCCGGGCAAAACTGCTTCAGGATATTCCTCTCTTAATTCAATTGCTTTATCAGGATCACATTTTACATTAAACTGTAAAGGAGATGCATCTAACGAAACCAATAAAAAAATTTTAGCATTCACTTTAAACACCAGCACCGTTTCTCCAAAAGGAAAACCTTCTGTAACAGAAGGTTTTTGCAGTGCATAGTTTCTTAAATCTTCAATGTTCATTCCTGGCTGATAATTTTTTTTGCCTCTTCCAGTTTCTTATTTATTTGCCCGGTTAAAATATGCCAGAACATAACAAAATCACTGGCGAGGCTGTATAATGGATATGTAAAAGTTGCAGGCTTGTTTTTTTCAATAAAAAAATGACCCACCCAGGCAAATCCATAACCACAAACCGGAATCAAAGCAAGCAGCCACCATTTTTGCAGGGCAATTGCTGCAATCAATATTGCCAGCAAACCTGCTGTTCCAATAAAATGCAGCACCCTGTTTTTTAAATCACCATGCTCTGTAAGGTAATAAGGGTAGAAGCTCCGGAACGTTTTGTATTTTTTTTCTTCGCTCATAAAAATTAAATAATTCTCTTTCACAATTACTTCTTCAAATCGAATCTTAACCCTATTTCATTGCCACTAAAGCCAGCATTAAACTGTGAGACCGGCGTGTTGTAATAATCATAAGAGTAAGCAAGGCCTATTTTTTTCATTAATTTAATACCAACAGATGCACTCCAGAACTGGTGAACCCTCCAGGTTAAAGACCACCAGAGTTTGTCCTGATAATCGAGTTTGCATCCAAAATCAAATTCAGATGGTGCATGAGGAATCACCCTTGCCATAAAATTTGGAATCAAAAAAATATCATCGCCGGTTTGAATCTTGTAATTACCAATGAATACAAAATGACGGTACAATTTTGCTCTCTCTGTTGTGTTAGACACACTAGCCAGTTCCAGCTTTGACTGTATTAACTGGCTCACTGCAGCACCCAGGCTTATTTTACCATCTGTAAAATACAAACCTGTTCCTGCATCAATGGCTGTTTTGTTACTGCTGCCCGAAAGAACAGGATCGTTGCCCAATGCATCGGTTAATTTAGCTTTATCAATCGCAAATTGCAAAGCCCTTAACTCAATACCCAATCCTAATTTACTTTTTCCGTCTTTAGAAATGATATGATAAGAGTATGCAAGTTGAACACCAGTACGGGTGGTAGGCCCGGTAACATCCCTGTATATATATGCCCCAACGCCGGCATTCAGTTTTTTCCAGTCGGCATCGCCATACACCATAAATGTTTTTGGATTACCCGGAAAGGAAGACCATTGGCTTCTGTATGTTGCTCCAATCATACTGTTATTGCTAATGCCAGCTGCTGCCGGGTTGTACATTGAATTGTGCTGAAGGTACTGAGATGTAAAATGCAATTGCTGTGAAAAAACATTTACCGAAAAAAAACATACCCCCAGAAAAATAATTACTCTTTTCATCATTGTGAATTATGATTTTAAAAAATTAATAACCATCCTTTTTTAAAAGACAAACAAATAACATGCAATGGCCGGGGTTCCATCGTGGATATTAAAGGAATTTTAATTACCCAAAAATTACTGAGCGACTTAAGAGATAAAAAAAAGCACCGGTTGGTAAACTTTTATAAAGCCAGTTGAATATTTTGGTAAGGCAAAATAAAGCTATTTTACGAGAAATAATAATTAACCTTCGCAACCAGAGAGGTTAACCCCGGGCAGGTTTTTAAATTTATATAATATTTCATCCAACCTGCTTTTGGCAAATCCTGCTTTGATGATGCAAAACAATTGAAGCTCCTGCTCCAGAATTGTACAGTTAAATTGTTTCAAAATAAGCATTACTTCGTTCTGCATGGTGTAATCAAAACGAATAAGCCAGTTTGCTTCAATTTGTTTTTGCAGAATGGGAGTAACCTGCAAAACCAGGGCTGTGCTGGTTTTATAAGCGTTGATTAATCCCGGAACACCAAGCATAGTTCCGCCCCAATACCTGACAACTACCACAGCCGCATTGGTAATTTGCTTGCTGTCAATTTGCCCCAAAATTGGCTTCCCTGCCGTTCCTGCCGGCTCACCGTCATCGCTACTGCGAAAATTATTGCCGTCGGTACCAATGCGGTAAGCAAAACAATGATGTACTGCTTTGGGATGTTCCTTTTTTAAAAGCTGTAGTTGTTTTTTAAACTCTTCTGCCGTTTCAACCGGAAAAGCATAAGCAATGAACTTGCTTCCACGGTCTTTAAATTCTGTAGAAGACGATTGGGCAATGGTAAAATAAAAATCTTTCGCCTTTGTGTCTGTCAAGTTGTTGGTATTGATTGATAGGTATGAATTATATCAGAGTGTATTTTTTTGGCATGCAGCAGTTTGTTGTTTGACAAAACGGGAGCATTTATTCCATTTTCAATTATCAGCGATGTGTTAGTAATAACCTTTGCTTCATCCCATAAGTTTTCATTAATAAATGACTGCAGCAATTTTGCACCGCCTTCCACAACCAGGCTCTGAATTTTTAACTGATATAATACCTCACAAATTTGCTTTGCCGTATTTATTGTTTCATCAATTCTAATGTAAGAAAGCATCTCCCCGTCTTCCTGTTTTATTTGATTAAATACAATTGTTTTTGCATTTTTATCAAATAAGTTGAGAAAAGAAGGAAGTTTTAAATTCATATCAATAACCAGCCTTACAGGGTTTTTGCCGGGCCAAAGCCTTGTTGTTAAAGATGGATTATCAAGTAATGCTGTATTTGTTCCCACCAAAAGAGCAGCTTCATCACTTCGCCATTTATGCACCAGCCGGTTAGTAAATTCATTGCTTATAAAAATACGTTCGCTTTCTTGGGCTGCTATATTTCCATTACTGCTTTGTGCCCATTTTAAAATAATATAAGGGCGCTGCTGAGTATGGAATGTAAAAAACCGTTTGTTTAATTCAAGACATTCATTTTCCAACATACCAACCTCTACATTTATTCCGGCTGCTTTTAGTTTTTCTATTCCCCTGCCATTTACTGCTGAGTAAACATCTTTGCAGCCAATAACAACATGTGCAATTTTGTTTGCAATAATCAAATCAGCACAGGGAGGAGTTTTTCCAAAATGAGCACAAGGCTCTAATGAAACAAACAAAATACTTTTTTCAATAAGATGCCTGTCATTGTCTTTAACACTGTTTATGCAATTTACCTCAGCATGCGGCCCGCCATAATGCTGATGATAACCTTCGCCTATGATTTTATCTTCATAAACCAATACCGCACCCACCATTGGGTTGGGCGCTGTGTTGCCTGCGCCCAGCAAAGCCAGTTGAAGGCAGCGGTTCATATATGTTTCATGCATTGTCAAGTGGGCAAATTTAAGCCGTAAAAAATAAACTAAGTTTGCTATGATGACAATCGGAGCATATTACGAAAGTTTTTCAACGCAGCTTCAGGCGCTTTACTCTAAAAATGAGTGTGGCATAATCACTGACTGGGTTTTTGAAAGCGCTGCAAGCATTAGCCGGTCCGATTTACTTTTAAAAGCAACACAAGAATTAAGCTTCATAACAATTGATGAGTTAAATATTGCTTTGCAACAATTGTTGCACCACAAGCCCATTCAATATGTTTTGGGTGAAGCATGGTTTTATAAAATGAAATTGAAAGTAAATGAGCATGTGCTGATACCCAGGCCGGAGACGGAAGAACTGGTGGAATTAATAATTAAAAATTATGAATTAAAAATTAAAGACAGCCTTTCTGTTTTAGATATTGGAACCGGCAGCGGTTGTATTCCCGTTGCGTTGAAAAAAAATCTTCCCCTTGCAACAATTACCGGCGTTGATATAAGTGCAGAAGCTTTACTTGTAGCAAAAGAAAATGCAGTTTCTCAAAAAACTGAAATCAATTTTTGCCAATTAAATTTTTTAGAGGAGCAGCAATGGAATCATTTGTCAACGTATGATATTATTGTAAGCAACCCTCCTTACATCCCCATTAATGAAATGGAGCAATTAGATAAGAATGTTACAGCTTTTGAACCACCAGCAGCTTTGTTTGTGCCTGATGAGAACCCATTATTGTTTTATGAAAAAATCGCCGCCTTTGCAAAAACCCATCTTAACAGCGGCGGAAAAATATTTGTTGAAGTGCATGAAGCGTATGCAAAAGAAGTAGCAGCATTATTTTCTGCAACTTATACTTCAGTTGAAATAAAAAAAGATTTCTCCGGAAAAGAAAGAATGGTAACAGCTTGTTATTGATTGCTGACCGATGCAGAAGTGGTGGCGCCGAGTTTTTTAGCCACACTCATAATTTTTACGATATCCTTCCAGGCAACTAAGGAATCGGCATTAATAACAACTGCCGGTTTTGATGAATCAGCAGGATTAATTCTTTTCTTCAGTTCACTTTCAAGCGAATCAAAAGCAATTCTTTGCTGGCCAATATATGTGTTGCCATTTTTACCCAAACTAACTACCAGGCTTTGTTTCGATTTAGTATCTGTTTTAGCCCTTGGTGTACTCATTTTAACCACGTAAGGGTTGGCCACCGTTGCCATAATTAAAAAGAAAAACAGCAGGATAAATAATATATCATTCAATGGCCCTGTGTCCACATCGGCATTATCTTCTTTATGTCTTTTGCGTAAACTCATTTCAGTAAATTAACGGGTTGGTTCCTGTAAAATATCCATAAACTCAGCGCTGGCAGCATCCATTTTATTTTCCACCTTACGAATCTGTGTGTGTAAATAACTATAACCCAGGTAAGCCAGTATTCCAATAATTAAACCAGTAGCCGAAGTAATCATTTTAATATAAATACCATCTGCAATGGTAGAAAAAGTAGGTTCTCCTTTTGCTGCAATGTCTTTAAACAACTGCAGCATACCAATAATAGTACCCAGAAAACCAAACAGCGGGGCAATTCGTGATATAAGCGAAAGGATTGAAAGATTCTTTTCCATTGTGTACATTTCAAGTTCGCCAACATTTTCCATACTCTTTTCAATTGCGTCAATTGGTTTTCCAATTCTTTGAATACCCTTGTCAATCATTTTAGCCACAGGATTGTTGGTATTTTTTGCAAGGCTTCTTGCTGCAGTAACATTTCCGCTAACTATCTGGTCACGGATGATGCTCATAAAATTGTCTTCAATTTTACTTGCTTTACGAATGGCTATGAGCCGCTCGATAAAAAAGAAAATGGCCGTAACCAGCAACAAAGCCAATGGTATCATTAAAATACCACCTTTTACTAAAATGTCCCATGTACTTTGTAAGGCTGCTGTTTTGTTGGTGCCCACAGAATCTAACTGCAATAAAATATCAAACATGAAAATCTGGTTTTAAGTTTTATGGGTTACTTATTTCTATAATTATGCCAAACAATATTTCTGTTTGCAATGAAACGAAACAAAGATACATTAGCCACATAACAAAATGTTAATCTTCGCATTCATTCAAAAAAAAAGCCCCGAAAAACTCAGGGCTATTTATAATTTATTATTTAGAATTTAATATTTACTTCTTCCCTTCCAGTTGCTGCATGGCCATTATCTGCTTCATAGTTTTTTCCATTCCTTCGCTGCCACCATCTAAAAATATTACATTGCCTTTTCCATATTCTGCAAAATTCTTAATCGCTTCCACCCACATGCTGAATAAGATTACATTGGTATCCAGGTTTGCCTGTTTCATTTCTGATGCAGCCGAACTCATACCCTTGGCCACTTCTTCCCGGAACAAAGCAACACCCTGCCCACGCAATTGTGCCGCCTGCCTTTCGGCTTCGGCAGCAATTTTTATAGCATTACCTTCTGCTTCGGCAGCTTTTGTTTTTGTAATCAACAAAGCCTGCCCTTCATTTTCGGCAGCTGCTTTCAGGTTATTACTTGCCACCACTTTACTCATACTGGTAATAATGGCTTCATCAAAAGTGATGTCGTTGATTTGCAGATCCTGTAAATGATAACCCCAGCCTTCCAATGCCACATCTACCTGTTCTTTTACATTTTCAACAATATCACGGCGAACATTTAATACCTCCGCCTGCTTTTTTGTAGATACAAATGCACGGATGCTTCCTTCAACTGTACGTATCAATGCTTGCATCAAATCTTTATCGCTTATAAATTTAAAAGCAACTTTCTGAATAGTTTCTTCCTGCTCATTTTGTACAGAATACAAGAGCATGGATTTAAAATAAACATTTGCCTGGTCAACTGTTACTGCCTGAAACTCCAGTTCAACAGACCTGTTTTGAACACTCACTTTTTTAAATATCTGCTCCAGGAAAGGAATCTTAAAATTCAATCCCGGCCGTAAAATTCTGCGGTATTTACCAAACATGGTAACTACGCCAATAAAGCCCTGGTTAATTGTTACAAAGCAGCTCAGCAACGCCAATACCAGCAGCAAGACCCACCAGTATTCTTTTAATTGTTCCATTGTTATAAAATTTGAATTGAAGGTAGAGAAATTTTATGTAGTCAGCAGAAAATCTTTAATCGGCTTTAGGGGCGTCGCACTCTTGTGCTACATAACATTGGGCAACATTAAAGGCCAATTTATAATTATCACTAACACAAAACTATTCTTGAAAAAGAAGGTTTTTTATATTTACATGTTATAGGGCATTTTATCGCAATGACAGTTGATTTAGAAACTTGCTTTGCAAGTGATAAAGAAAATATAAAGTGGAATCATTCGGCATATTGACATGCATTCCATAATGCTTTAATAAAGCTCCACAATGATATACAGATGAACGGAGCGTCGCCACCAAAGCTCAATCAGCGAATAAGTGCCTGTAAACAAAAAATAGATTTCTCCTTAGTCGAAATGACAAAGCAACCTAACTCTTCTCCTCCCAAATCATCCCCAGGTGCACAATTGTTTCCGCAGCCTTTGCCATATCCTTTGTACCAATCCATTCTAATTTGCTGTGTATATTTTGCATGCCCGTAAAAATATTGGGGCAGGGCATTCCAAGGTAACTCAGTTTGCTTCCATCGGTGCCGCCACGGATGCTTTCTGTTTTCACTTTCAAGCCTGCTCTTTTTATAGCTTCTGCTGCATAAGCTGCCACCTGCGGATGATGATTGAGTACTTCTTTCATGTTGCGGTATTGCTCCACAGCTTTGTACTCCATCGTGGCGCCGGGAAATGTTGCAACAGTATCTTCCGCAATTTTTTTCAACCTGTCATGATGCTGTTGCAAACCATCCAACGTAAAATCTCTTACTATAAACTGCAGTGTTGCTTTTTCTGAAATACCATTTACGGTGGTGGGATGAACAAAGCCCTGCTTCTTTTCTGTTGTTTCGGGACTCCATTCATTTTTTGGTAAGGCATCTAAAATGGCACCGGCAACTTTCAGTGCATTCACTAATTTGTCTTTTGCATAACCGGGGTGAACAATAACACCATTCACTGTAATAATAGCAGCATCGGCGCTAAAGGTTTCATCTTCCAGGCTGCCTGCTTCGCCGCCATCCATAGTGTAACCAAATTGAGCGCCCACTTTTTGCATATCAATTTTTGCTGTGCCCTGCCCTACTTCTTCATCAGGCGTAAAAACAATTTTTATATCGCCATGTTTTACAGTTGGGTATTGCAAAAAATACATGGCCGCTTCCATAATGGCTGCCACGCCACTTTTATCATCGCTGCCCAGCAATGTTAAGCCACTGGCAGTAATAATACCGCTGTTGATATGTTCTTTTAAATACGGCGAAACACTCATCCGCAACACCTGTGTGTTATCATCGGGCAACACAATATCGCTGCCATCATAATAAGTATGAAGAATTGGTTTTACATTGGTACCGCTGCAATCGGGCGCTGTATCCACATGAGCACAAAAGCAAATGGCAGGCACATTTTTTTTATCGCTGTTGCCGGGGATGGTTGCATACACATATCCAAACTCATCGGTTTCCACTTCGGTCAGTCCCATGCCACGCAATTCTTTAAACAGCAGTTTGCTCAGGTCTTTTTGTTTTTCCGACGTTGGGTGAGTGCTGCTGGTGGGGTCACTTTGTGTGTCAATACGAACATAACGCATGAATCTTTCAGCAATAGAATCGGAGCTTATTTGTATCATTAATATTATTTGGGATTAAATTTAATTACCTGCAAACTTACCAAACACTTGCATTTAACAAACAAAGTATTTATTTTTCGAAACCTTAAACTAAAACTTTCATCATGAAAAAAATTATTATTGGCTCCCTTGTTGGGGGAATTTTGCTTTTTGGCTGGCAGGGTCTTTCGTGGATGGTAATGGGTATTCACGACAAAGAATATTTATATACGCCTGCACAGGACAACCTGCTTAGTGCACTTAGCGGTACCCTAACAAAAGAAGGGCAATACAGTTTACCTAATGTTCCACCAGGTTCTACTCAAAAACAAATGGAAGATCTTGGAAAAGCAATGGAAGGTAAACCATGGGCAACAGTAACCTATCACAAGGCTTACAAAATGGATATGGTAATGCAAATGATTCGGGGGTTTCTTATCAGCCTTGTTTGTGTTTGGCTTTGCTGCTTAGTTATTGGCAAGCAGGGCGAAAAAACTTTTGCATCGGTATTTACTACAGCACTCACATTTGGCATTGTAAGTTTTTTATTTGTATGGTACATTGGGCACAACTGGGGCGGCACGCCCTGGAGCGTTTTAAAACCACATCTTATTGATGATGTTGTTGGATGGGGACTTGCTGGAATCTGGCTGGGATGGTGGTATAGCAGGAAGTAAGTTTGTAAGTTGATAAGATAACAAGTTAATAAGTTGACAGGGTTGCGAACTCGGCATCCCTGTCAACTTTTCATCCTATTAACTTATTAACCTTTTAACCAATCAACTTACGCTATCTCTACCAGTTCAATATCAAACACCAGTTCTTTACCTGCCAAAAAATGATTGGCATCCAGCACAATCACCTCTTCTTTAATTTCGGTAATAATAACCGGCACCGGCTGGCCATGCTGGTTTTGTAGTGTAAGTGGCAAACCAACTTCTAATTTCATATCTGCCGGAATGTTTTCTTTAGGAAATTCAATCATTGCTTCTTCGCTGCGTTCGCCGTAGCCATCGGCAGCAGCAATGTTGATTGTTTTTTTGTCGCCCACAACCATTCCCGGAATGGCGGCGTCAAAACCTTTAATCATTTGTCCTGCGCCAACTGTAAATCCTAATGGTTCCCTGCCAACAGAAGAATCAAACTGTTCTCCATTGGTTAACTTGCCTGTGTAATGTACTTTTACATTGTCACCGTTTTTTGCCTGCATTGTTTAAATTTTTTTTGTGAAATTGGCTGAACGGGGATTTTGAAAGATTTATTGGATTAAAAAGATAATCCAAAAAATCTTTTTCATCCTCCCAAATCATCGTTCAGACAAAAATGAAGCCTGCAAATTAATCCATAAATGGCAGAGGCAATCGAAATTTTTTCTTCAACTTTACTTTATGAAAAAAAGAAGCCTTCTATATTTGATTACATTACTGGGAGCTGTAAATAGTATTTACTGCCAGCCTGTACAAAAATCTGAAATCGAAAATCTAAAATCTAAAATTATCACAGGTGCCGACCGGATGGAAGTTTACCTGCCGCTGCTTAAAGGTAAAGCTGTAGCCGTTTATGCCAACCAGACTTCGGTTATTAACAACACCCAACTAGTGGACACTTTAGTAAAAAGCGGCATCAGGGTAGTGAAAATATTTGGGCCCGAGCATGGCTTCAGAGGCGATGCCGATGCAGGCGAACATATCGACAATGCTGTAGATAAAAAAACCGGCATTCCGGTAATCAGTTTATACGGCGAACACAGAAAACCCACCCCCGAAGATTTAAAAGATGTGGATGTGCTGGTTTTTGATATACAGGATGCAGGCGTAAGATTCTACACTTATATTTCATCGCTGCAGTATTATTTGGAAGCAGCCCTGGAAAATCACAAGCCGCTTTTACTGCTCGACAGACCCAACCCAAATGGTTTTTATGTAGATGGCCCGGTGCTGGATATGAAGTTTAAAAGTTTTGTAGGCATGCAGCCGGTGCCCATTGTTTACGGGATGACGATGGGTGAATATGCCATGATGCTGGCAGGCGAAAAATGGCTGAGCGATAAAGCAAATGAAATTAACAGTTATAACATTACCACCAATCCAACAAAAGATACACCCTTTCATTTTTTAGTTATCAAATGCAAAAACTACGATCACGACAGCAAATATATTTTACCGGTAATGCCCTCGCCGAATTTAAAAGAAATGCAAAGTATTTATTTGTATCCCAGCACCTGTTTTTTTGAAGGCACCGTTTTTAGCGAAGGCCGGGGCACCGATAAACCTTTTGAATATGTTGGCCATCCGGCAATGCCAAAAAATTTATTTTCATTTACCCCAAAGCCCAATGCAGGCGCCAAAAGCAGTAAATGTTTTTATCAAAAATGTTATGGCTTTAATTTGAGCGGCACCAATGAAGCTGTGTTGAAAAGACTAAATAAACAAATACAACTCAAATATTTTTTAGATGCTTACAAACTTTTTCCCGGCAAAGACAGTTTCTTTTTAAAAACAAATTATATCAATAAACTGGCAGGCAACGATTTGTTTCAGCAGCAAATAAAGCAGGGCAAGTCAGCAGCCGAAATTAGAAAAAGCTGGGAGCCCCAACTGACAAAATTTAAAGCCATCCGCAAAAAGTATTTGCTCTATAAAGATTTTACGCCCTAAACAGGAACTGTGAATAATGATTAGAAAAGAAAAAATTATAACGTCTTTAGATGCTCCGTCCACCTTTCACTTTAGTATGCGTAAAGAATTGCGGATTGTTTTTATGGGCACGCCGGAATTTGCCGTGGTATCTTTAAATGCATTGGTAAAAGCCGGCTGCAATATTGTTGGCGTAATTACTGCACCCGATAAACCTGCTGGCCGTGGCATGCAACTGCAGCAAAGCGCTGTAAAAAAATATGCTGTCGAAAATAATTTGCATATCCTTCAGCCCGAAAAATTAAAGAATCCCGAATTTCTGGCTGAATTAACATCACTGAATGCAGACCTTCAGGTTGTAGTTGCTTTTCGCATGTTACCTGAAGTAGTTTGGAATATGCCTCCGCTGGGAACCATTAACCTGCATGGAAGTTTATTGCCGCAATACCGTGGTGCAGCCCCCATTAACTGGGCCATCATTAACGGCGAAAAAGAAACAGGTGTGACCACCTTTAAACTAAAACATGAAATTGATACCGGCGATATTCTTTTGCAGGAAAGTTTCGCAATTGGTGAAGACGAAACCGCCGGCGAAGTACACGACAGGATGAAAGAAATTGGTGCAAATCTTTTAGTGAAAACCATAAAAATTTTAGAAGAAGGTACACTTCAGGAATTAAAACAATCTGAAATCGCAAATCACAAATCTGAAATCCACCATGCTCCCAAAATATTTACCGAAACCTGCAAAATTGATTTCACCAAAACAACAGAGCAGGTACATAATTTAATTCGTGGCCTCTCTCCTTTTCCCGGTGCATTTACTTTTTTAGATGGAAAGATGCTGAAGATTTTTCGTTCTATGCGTCAGGACGGCTCAAAGCCGTCAGACGCATTGTATGAAACCGACGGCAAAACCTTTTTAAAATTTGCATGCTCCGATGGCTATATATCAGCAACCGAACTGCAACTGGAAGGCAAAAAGAAAATGAATGTGGAAGATTTTCTGAGAGGATATCATTTTACCTGATTATTTGTTTTTTTAAAAAATAATATTACTTTTAGCTGCCATACAAAACTATGCCAGCACCTAAAAAAATATTTTTTTCTTACTCCAGCTACACTGAAGACGTTGATCTTTATAACAGGATTCACAAACACTTTGCTGCTTACTCCAAATTTGGTTTGATAAGCATTGTAGATAAGAATGAAATCTTCCTTATCAGCGGCGATGCAGCCAAAATCAATGAAATTCAAAACAGCACCGACATCACTGTACCATTATTAAGTGTTGACTTTGTAAATGATGAAGAATGTTTAAAACAATTAGACAATGCTGTCAGCGGCAATAAAATAATTGTTCCAGTACTGTTACGGAGTTTTGACTGGGAATCTATTCAAAAATTAAATCAGTACAGAAAACGGATGCTGCCCGAAGACTTATCTTCTGTGGAAGACCACATAAGCAGCGGCAGCAATGATGACAGCATTTTTAAAGAAATTGCCCAAAGAGTAAAAGGAATAGCACTGCCCGAAATTGGCAACATAAGTATTCAGCATTCATCCAATACTTTTTATTACATCATTGCTTCCATCGTACTGGCAATTGGCATACTTGCGGCCTGGTTTATTTATGACAAAAATGGCGACTACCGTATTTCCATCGCCGCATTTTTAATGTCGGTTATTATAGCGATGGTTGCATTAAAAAATGTATTGTTTCCAAACAAATTAAAGATTAAAAAATAATTTTTATGGAAAAAGATTATTCCAACTACGATTTATTCGACCGCATGATTGACAATGAACGAAAGGCAAAGTCGTGGACGGTTTTCTGGATATCGCTGCTCTGCATTTTATCAGGCGTTGTAATCGGGATGGTTTTTTCTATCTCCCAAAAAAATAAAGATATTGAAGAAAAAAGAATTCAAATTGAAACCCAGTTTGCCATTTTAGAAAAACAAAAAGACACCATTTCAGACAAAAATGCTTTAATTAAAGCGCTGGAAGAAGACTGCAAAAGAGATATAACAAAAGCCACCGATTCGCTGAAGGAAGAAGTAGATAAAACACTTACAACTATTACAAAATTAGAATACCCGGCTGCTGACACAAGCAGGAACAGCACAACTACTACACAGCAAAAAGCTAAAAACGATGCAATAAAAATTTCAATTTCCAAACTCACAGAAAAATTCAAGTCTATACAAAAGGATTTTCAGAAAGAAAAAATAAAAGTCTTTATTCAGTACAATTACTCCGGCGACCTTAAACAGGTAAATGATCTTATTGCAAAGCTTAAAAACAATGACGATTACCTTGTTACACCCGCTGAACTGGTAAACCGAAAATTTTCTTACCTGATGAAGTGTTATAATTATGAAGATGCCAAACAGGAAAGCTGGCTGCAAAATGTTACCGGCAGGTATTTAGGTATTGATCCGGGCGACATAAGAATAAGCCATGATAAAAAAGATGGCATGAGCCCCACGGTAGAAATTTGGATTGGTTCACCAAATTTTGTTGCGCCAGTCAGAGACATTAAATTACAAATGCAGCAAAGAGCCAACTAAAACTTACAATATGCCTGCCAGTTTAAAAATATTTCTTTCATATTCCCACATAGATGAGGCTATGAAAACACAATTAGACAGAAATTTAATTGGCCTTAAAAAAAGCAATAAAATTGAAGTGTGGCAGGACAGGGCAATTATGGCCGGCGATGTTTGGGATGAAAAAATTAGTACTGCAATTTTAGAAGCCGATATTATTTTACTGCTCATCAGTGTTGATTTCAACAATTCGGAATACATCTGGGATAAGGAATTAAAAATTGCACTGGAACGCCACAAAAAAAATGAAGTAAGAGTAATACCCGTCATTTTACGCCCCAGCGATTTAACCGATATGCCTTATATGAACCTGCAGGCACTGCCAACCGGCGCAAAGCCTATCACCGAATTTGCAGATGCAGATATTGCTTACACAAATGTGGCAAAGGGAATTAGGGCTGTGGTAGATTATATGCTGCAGAAAAAAGCCGGCTTATAAAATTTTACTTCCCCCATAATTATTTTGAATAACTGAGTGAACAGTCAAATTTATTCTCTCCTGCTCCCAAAATATCGGCCGCTGCATTGCTGATGCGTATGATTAGTCCGGTGTTTTGTTTAATGTCGGGAATATTATCCAGCACTTTTGCATAAATGGTTTTGCCCGTGGCTGCATTAGTAACTTTAACAATAGTTCCAGGCCTTGCAGCATTGTGAAGACAATAATATTTTCCATCTTCCCAGCCGCTGGTACTTTTAAAAACGCCTGCCGTTCCGTTCTCACTAACAACATTATTTGTTTGATACAAAGATTTAAAAACACCTCCATTAAAATTATCTCCTGTACCCTTCACTATTTCAGATTGTGTCTGGTTTTCTTTCACCGGTTTTGGCGGGTCTGTTTTAGGCGTTATCACTACAGGGGCTTTTGTGGGCGCTTTAACAGGTGGCAATGGATGATCGCCAATTACCGGCGGGTTTGCATCTTTTGGAGTTTCTTCTTTAGGCGTTGCAGGCGGCGTTACGCTGTTTGTTGCCAGCGGAGACAAAGCCTTTTTTACTTTTAAATAACCAATAATCAAGTTGGTGCCATTGCTTACCACATCATCGGTAATTTTATTCCATTGCCTTAAAGTTGCCACCGGCACTTTATTGTGGTTAACGCTAATGCGGTACAAACCCTCCTTATCTGCCACGGTATGATAAACCGGAATCAGGGCTTCATCTTTTGCAGCAGCGCCGCTTTGCAAAAAGTTACCTGCTGTTAAAGGAATTTTAATAACCTGCCCAATGCCGAAACCTTTTTCAAGTTCCATTTTATTAAAAGGTGCAATTTCTTTGGGGCTGACATTGTACAACCTGCCAATGCTGTAATAATTTTCTTTGGGAGCTGCTATATGGATAATGTATAAATCAGGCGTTGTGCCTTCTGCCATCAAAGGCTTATTTTGTGCTGACGCAAAAAAAGGCAGCAATAATATCAATAATAATAAACGCTTCATTTCATATAGATTTTTCAGGGCAAAGATGCAAAAATTAGTTGGTTAAGGGCGGGTTTTATTTATTAAGGATGCGCCAGTCTTTTGGATAATAATTATTAATGCGGCTGGGTAAAATTTTTATCCACCCAAGGTTAAGCTCTTTGTATCTTATCAATCCCCATCCTTTTAATGCAGTATCAATTTTTATTTCCTCACGCCGCAGGTATTGAAGGGCAGTTTGCAAATCCACTTCAACAAAAGGAACTGCATTATTAATGATAGTACTTACTGCCAGTTCATGATCAGGTATTAATTCGTTGTGGATGATGCTGCCAAGCTTTACACCTGCTTTTTTTATATAAAGCGCCGGCTGAATCATTGCCAGTTCATCTTCCATCCAAATAGGCAATGCAATGATTTCATCATTTTGCTTTATAAAGAAAAAATTCTGGTTTTTTTTTTAAATAAGGTCTAATAATTTCTGTTTCAGCAGGCGAAATTTTTTCTTTTTTGCTTCTGCGTTTTCCTTTTTGATTTGTATTATCTTCCCCCACATGCTGTGTTTTAAAAGCTGCAATAAAAAATCCTTCCCCTTTTACTTTATCGGGATAAAACCTGTATCCACTTGCTTTGTACTTTTCACTTACTGTTTCTATAATATTCCAGGCTTCCTCCACTTTAAACTTTAAACTCTGCACTTTAAACTCTTCCATTATCCAATCGCTAATTTGTTCGTCTTCTTCTTTATTGTAACTACAGGTAGAATAAATTAAAACGCCGCCGTCTTTTATCGAAGCCATTATATCTGCCAAAATTCTTTGCTGCCGCCGGCTGCAAAGCGCCACGTTGTTTTCACTCCATTCATCAATTGCATTGGCATCTTTCCTGAACAGTCCGCTGCCGCTACAGGGAGCATCCACCACAATAACATCAAAGTAATTTTCCAATCTTTGAAAATGCTGTGGGTCGTTATTGGTAACAATAACATTGGCAGCACCCCATTTGGAAATATTTTCTGCAAGAATATTTACCCTTGCTTTTATTACTTCATTGCTCACCAGTAAACTTTCTTTTGAAATAAGCGATTGAATCAACGTTGATTTGCCACCCGGCGCTGCACATAAGTCTAAAACTTTAATCGATTTGCTTAAATCCACTGTTTGTTTTAATGCCTGCTCTAAAAACATGCTGCTTGCTTCCTGCACATAATAGGCACCTGCATGAAACAGCGGGTCAAGGGTGAAGGAGGGCCTTTCCTGCAAATAATAACCAGCCTCAGTCCATTTTACTCTTCCGGATTGATTATTGAGAATTGAAAGTTGATCATTGAGAATTTTTCCCTGATTTACCCTTACTGATGTTATTTGCTCACCCGATTGATGCACTGCTGTGAAAGCAGCTTCATCAAAGCCGTTTAATCCTTTTAATGATTGTAATAATTCAGCAGGTAATTGTGTGGGCAAAATGAATAATTGTTTTTCAAAAGTATTGTAATAAAAACTAAAGGCTGAGTGGCATGCTTATAATTGTTTTGAATTAAACAAATTAATCAATTACATTAGGTGTCTGAATTATTATATCATGATGAAAATATTCTTTCTTATTCCCATAACTTTTTTAGCTGCCGGTTCTTTAGCACAAAATGTAGGCATTGGTAACCCAACGCCGGCCGAAAAGCTGGATGTAAACGGCAACATTAATGTAACGGGCACTATAAAAACAAATGGTACCGATGGTGCAGCCGGACAGGTTTTAATGAAAAACAGTGCTGGCGTTTTAAACTGGGGCAATTTAGGCGACTATAAAAATATTGCTGCTTTTACCGATACTGTTGGAAGTTCTATTAACTGGACTGTTCCTGCAGGCATTACCAATTTGTGGGTAGAACTGTGGGGTGGCGGTGGCGCTGGATTAAATACCGGAGGTGGTGGCGGTGGTTATATGAGCCTGCTGTTTACTGTAACACCGGGCCAGTCTTTGCAGGTTACCGTTGGCAAAGGCGGAAAAGATGCCCAAATTTTGAGTGGCTCGCTTTTATACAATCAATCGGGTAGCGCCAGCAGGATTGATATTGCCGGGCAGTATTACCTTGCGAATGGTGGAGGTGGCGCTTTAACGAGTACAGCCTTTTCTTATCCTCAGTATACACCCGGGGCAGGAGGAACATTTTTTGTTTCTACAGCGGCAACCACATCGCCACGTGGGCCCTTTTATACCGAATCCGGAGAACCTGGCGGCCTTTTTAAATACGAATACAATACCATTACCTCTAACCAATATTACCGCCATACATATTATGGCGATGGCGGCGATGCTGCCAATACCAATCATTTTGCAGCAAAGGGAGCTTATGAGGAATATACTTTTATCATTTCTCCTGCTTCTAATACAAGAAATACTCATAACCCTGCAAGGCCCGGTAATTTTCCTGGAGGTGGCGGAGGCGGTGGCCCTTTTTTAACGAATGATATCAGAAACGGAGCCAACGGCCTGGTACTGATTCACTATTAAAACCGGTTCAGCAGATTATTTCATAAGTTTGAACTTATAAATAATCAGCCATGAAAAAAATATTTCTCTTTACAACAGCATTGCTGTTAGCTGCATTTTCGTTTTCACAAACTTCGAAAGACTCAATCCACTTTCCTGATAGCTGGACCGGTGGACAGTATTACAACATTAACGGTGCAAAACTTTGGGTGGTAGTTGTTGGCACCGGCCAGCCACTCATTATTATTCCCGGCGGGCCTGGCGGCAACCATTTAGGTTACCGCATTTTTGATTCCTTGTCTGTAAAAGGAAATATTCAGTTGATTTATTACGATGCTTTTGGCAGGGGCAAATCGGATACTGCAAAAAATGTAAAAGAATATACTTTAGCAAGAGATATTGAAGACATTGAAGGATTGCGTAAAGCATTGCATTTAAATAAGATTAGTTTACTGGGGCATTCTTATGGCAGCCTGGTGTCGCAGGGTTATGCCATAAAATACGGGCAACATACCAGCCACCTTATTATTGCCAATGGATTTCACAGCAATGCCATGTGGCAGGAAAATGATGACAACAGCAACCACGAAATAAAAACCAATTACCCTGAAGTGTGGGAAGAACTGATGAAAGCAAGAAAGAAAGGTTCCATCAGCAGCAGCGACGACCACCAGGAAATTTATGGCCGGGTGCCTTATGGTTTTTTGTATGCTTACAATCCCGAAAAATTTACAGGCCGTGGAAAAAGAAAGCCTTACCCCAATCCATTTAATGCAAAATTGTATTACCAGATGGTGGGCAAAGACGGCGACTTTATTGTAAGTAATGATATTGGCAAATTTGATTTTAGAAAACAACTTAAAAATTTAAAGATGCCCATCTTAATTGTTGCCGGCCGCTACGACCGTGTGGCAGTGCCCTGGATGCAGGTGCAGTACAAAAAATTTTGTCCGCAGGCACAGTTTGTAATGTTTGAAAAAAGCGGCCACAATCCGCAGGTGGAAGAACCTGAAACAGAGTTTCCGCTGATTGTGGAGTTTATGAAGAAGTAGGGTGGATGGTTTTGTACACAGTTTATTGTATGTACGCTCGGGGGCTTATTACAAAATTTTGTCGCCCCAAAATACTTACCTTACATTTGCCCAATTCTTAATTTTTCATTCCTAATTCTTAATTCCCCCATGTCAGTTCTCGTTAATAAAAATTCTAAGATTATTGTGCAGGGCTTTACAGGCACCGAAGGTACTTTTCATGCTACGCAAATGATTGAATATGGTACCAAAGTAGTGGGTGGCGTTACGCCGGGCAAAGGCGGCAGCACCCACCTTGACAAGCCGGTATTTAACACAGTAGCCGATGCAGTAAAAACTACAGGTGCCGATGTAAGCATCATTTTTGTGCCGCCGGCTTTTGCCGCCGATGCCATTATGGAAGCAGCCGATGCAGGCATTGCACTGGTGGTTTGCATTACCGAAGGCATCCCCGTGCAGGACATGGTGAAAGTGAAAAACTATTTACAAAGTACAAATACAAGGCTCATAGGCCCCAACTGCCCCGGCGTTATCACTGCCGATGAATGTAAAGTAGGCATCATGCCCGGCTTTATTTTTAAGAAAGGCAGGATTGGCATTGTTTCTAAAAGCGGCACTCTTACCTACGAAGCAGCCGACCAGGTGGCTAAAGCTGGCCTGGGCATTTCTACTGCCATTGGTATTGGCGGCGACCCCATCATTGGCACTACCACCAAAGAAGCAGTAGAGTTATTTATGAACGACCCCGAAACAGATGCCATTGTAATGATTGGCGAAATTGGCGGCGGCATGGAAGCCGAAGCTGCCAATTATATTAAAAGCACCGGCAACAAAAAACCCGTGGTTGGTTTTATTGCCGGCCAAACTGCTCCTCCCGGCAGGCGCATGGGACATGCAGGTGCTATTGTTGGCGGCGCCGATGATACTGCAGCAGCCAAAATGAAGATTATGGCCGAGTGCGGCATTCATGTAGCTTCCAGCCCTGCCGACATTGGCAAAACAATGGCCGACGCAATGAATAAGTAAACACATCAATGATATTAAATGTAACCCGTTGTATTTTATGCCGGGTTATTTTATTGTAAATACCCGCCATTGGGTATTGGCTGATGTTTTATTTAAACCATCTTTACTGTCTAAAACTTTTAACATGATAATAGTAGTCAATCACAAAGTAAATAACCCCGGAGAATTCTGGGCTTCGGCACAAAAGAGTTTGCCAGAATTGCCGGTAAGCGGTGTGCAACGCATCATTCAGGTAATGCCCAACACGGATATGACAGAAGCAACCTGTGTGTGGGAAGCAGACAGTATTGACCAGCTAAACACTTACTTAAGAAGTAAAGTGCAGGACTGGAGTACCGAAACTTATTACGAACTAAACACGGCTGCTGCCATGGGCATGCCGCAATAAAACATTCCTTGAAAACAGCAAAGCGCCACCAAACCGGGGCGCTTTTATTTTTTATAAAATAAAAAAAGGCCAGAGCCAATGCCCCAGGCCTTAAAGTATAGCCACAAAAACCATCATATTTATTTGTTCCAGCGGTCGTCGCTGTTGTTGCCCCTTCTGTCATCATTGTCATATTGGTTATTATGCCCATGATGTTTTTTATTCTTTTTAAATTTCCTGTCGTGGCAATCATCGCCGTCATTTCCGTTATTATTATTATTATACAACTGCCTTTCGGTTATGTTAACCTGGTTGTAACCATTAATATAAACAGAAGTTTCAATGCCGGGTTTCAGGTAAATTGTTGAACTGTAAATTTCACGCTGTTTTTGTTTTCCCCATAGGTTGTTCCTGCGTTCATAAATGGTAATGGTATGGCTGCCATTGTAAAGTGAATTGACAGTTACAGTATTCCCATTGCTCATGTACTGGGCGCCATTGTCTATTACAACTGTAAAGTCTTTTTGTGCATCTGTATTTATTACCAGTGCATTACTTTGTCTTGAATCGTACCTGTTTTGCTGGTCATTTTGTCTGCGTGGGCCGCCCTGCCATTGTGAGAAACCGGTTACAAAAATTCCCATCAGGAAAAGTAAACTTAGTAGCTTTTTCATTTTGCTTAAATTTTAAAGTGAATAATACAACAGTAACTTTTTAGTTTGTTTTGTTGCTGCTACCCTTATAATTTCAAACGCTGTGCCGCTGTGCAAGAAAGCGGACTTAATAAAACGTTAAAGAAAAACTTCCTCATTTATTTATGCAATAGTAAACAGCATATCATCTAAGTAAAACAATTTGAAAGTTACTGATGGTGCAAAAGCACTCAATAACAAATTGTATCTTGTAAATAAAACCGGTAATTATGTTTTTAAAGAAAATCTTGCTGTTACTTTTTATTATAACAGGCACAGTACAATCAACCATGGCGCAAACAAAAGATGACTATGCAAAAAACTGGAAAAAGATTGACGAGTTTGAAAAGAAAGGCCTGACCAAATCGGCACTGGCTGAAGTAATGGTTATTTACAGCCTGGCTATTAAAGAAAATAATGATGCACAGCAGATAAAGGCCTGCATGTACCAGATAAAGTACCGCAACATGGTGGATGAAGACAGCCACGAAAACAATATTTTTTTTGTGGATACTTTAATTGAAAAGGCCAAAGCACCTGCTAAGAATATTTTGCAAAGCATGCATGCCGGCATGTTCTGGCAATACCTGCAAAACAACCGCTGGAAATTTAATGCCCGTACAAAATTAGCCGAAGAAAAAAGCAAAGACATTACCACATGGAGCATTGATAAGCTATATACTACAGTTACAAAACTCTACAAAGCATCGCTGCAAAACGAAAGCCTTTTAAAAGCAACCAGGCTGGATGGCTTTGAACCAATAATTATAAAAGGAGAAAACACAAGACAGCTTCGCCCCACATTGTATGATTTTCTGGCACACCGGGCCCTGAGTTATTTTATAACAGATGAAACAGATTTAACAAAGCCGGCTTACTATTTTACTATAAGCGATGTAAAAGCATTTGCACCGGTTACTGAATTTGTAAATGCTTCTTTTAAAACAAAAGATACAGCATCGCTGCACCACAAAGCCATTTTATTGCTGCAGGACATTTTAAAATTTCACCTGGGCGATGCAAAGCCAGATGCATTGATTGATGCTGATTTAATAAGGCTGAATTTTATTAACCAGTATGCTGTTCAACAGGATAAAGAAAAACTTTATGAAGCAGCATTGAAGAATATAGAAACCAAATATGCAGACAATCCGTTATCGGCGCAGGCATCTTATTTAAGGGCAAATATTTATTACCAGCGTGGCCAAAATTTTGAACCCACTACCAAAACAGAAAATCAATATGAAATAAAAAGAGCTAAAGAACTTTGCGACGCTACGTTTATAAAATTTCCTAAAAGCGAAGGCGGCATTAACTGTAAAAATTTGCTGGCGCAAATACTTCAGCCATCATTGCAGCTAAGAACCGAACAGGTAAATACCATCGGCCAGCCTTTCCGCAACCTGGTTACTTATAAAAATGCAACTACCGTTTATTTCCGTATGATTAAAACCAGTATGGAAGAATTAAAAAAGCTTGAGCAGGGCGACTATGAAAAGCTATGGGAAAAATATGTGGCAATGAAGCCGGTGAAAACATGGAATATTAATTTACCTGACCCAAAAGATTTTCAGCAGCACAGCACAGAAATAAAAGCAGACGGATTGCCCAATGCTGTATACATGATGCTGGCAAGCCTTGATGCAAATTTTTCGCTGAAGAAAAACATCATTACCAAGCAGGTTTTTTATGTAAGCAATATCAGTTACATCAGCAGCGGCAATGATTATTATGTGCTCAGCCGCAATGACGGACAGCCGCTTGTAAATGCCCAGGTGCAGGTGTGGGAACGCAGTTACAGTTACGACAAAAGGGAATACGTTGAAAAGAAAGCCGAGCTGTACATAACAGATAAAAACGGTTACTTTAAATTGAAAGACAGCAAAGATTACCGCCAGATACAATTACAAATTAAATACAATGGCGACGAATTGTTTATGCAGGATTATGCTTCCTACAGCAATTATAACAGCTACGAAACGGTTGTAAAACCAGTTACTTATTTATTTACCGACCGCAGTATTTACCGCCCCGGACAAACAGTTTATTTTAAAGGAATTGTTTTGCAAAATGATAGTAAAAACCGCAAAGCTGAAATTTTACCCAACTATAAAACAACTATTATTTTAAAGGATGCCAACTATCAAAAAGTGGCGGATGTAAAAGTTACTACCAATGAATTTGGCTCTTACAAAGGAAGTTTTAAACTACCCGATGGCGGATTAACAGGACAGTTTTCTATCACCGATTCTTCGACCAATGGCAATAAATTTTTCAGCATGGAAGAATACAAGCGCCCCAAATTTTTTGCCGAAGTGCAAAAACCAAAAGGCACTTACAGGGTTAATGACAGCATAAAAGTAACCGGCACAGCCAAAGCTTATGCAGGCAATAATGTGGATGGTGCAAAAGTAAAATACAGGGTAGTGCGAAAAGTGCAGTATCCCATTTGGTGGGAATGGGGTTATTTTAAAAGAGGGAATTTTGGAAGCAATGATGAAGTGGAAATAACGAATGGCGAAACAGTTACTGATACCAAAGGCGAATTTAAAATAACTTTTATGGCATTGCCCGATGAAAGCGTAGATAAAAAAAGCCAGCCAACATTTTATTATGAAGTAAGTGCCGACATAACAGACATTAACGGCGAAACAAGAAGCGGCAGCACTTCGGTGGCTGTAGCTTACCAAATGCTGAAGCTGAGCATTGATGTGGATGATAAATTACCTGCCGACAGTTTGAAGAACCTGAAAATAAACAGCACCAACATCAATGATATTTTTGAAAAGGCAAGAGTGAATGTTACCATCACCAAAGTAAAAGCACCCAACAAAATTTTCAGGGAGCGTTACTGGGACATGCCCGACCAGTTTATGATGAGCAGGGATGAATACTATACCCTCTTTCCTTATGATGTTTATAAAGATGAAGATAAAATGAGCAGCTGGGCCTTAGGAGAAAAAGTGCTTGATAAAACAGATTCTACAAAAGAAAAAGGTCCATGGTCTATGGTCAATGGTCCATGGACAGCAGGTTGGTATAAAATAATTGCAACCACAAAAGATAAGTATGGAGAAGAAGTAAAGGCAGAAAAATTTGTACAACTTACCGATGCCACTGTTAAGCCGCCTAATGAACCCATTACTGTGGATGTTAAAAATGACAGAGCTGAACCAGGCGAACAAATATCATATGAAATCAATACAGGTTTTGCAGAAGCATGGATAATTCTTACCGATTCAAGGCCAGATGGTAAATTTCCTTACAACACACCCAAAGGTTTGCGACTTGGTAATACTTCTCCAATTAAAACCAGGATAGATGTAGTGGAAACCGACCGTGGCGGAATGCAGATGAACTATGCTTTTGTAATGCACAACCGTGTTTATAGCGGGGGTAAATACTTTACTATTCCATGGAGTAATAAAGAACTGAATATCTCTTTTGGTACTTACCGGGATAAAGTATTGCCCGGCAGCAAAGAAAAATGGACCGTAACCATCAGCGGCAGTAAGGGCGAAAAAGCCAGCGCCGAAATGCTGGCTACTATGTATGATGCAAGCCTTGATCAATTTAAACCGCATAGCCTGGGCAATTTAAACATCTGGCCTTATTTGAGCAGTTATTTTAACTGGGAAGGAATCGGTTTTACTGAAGTAAATTCTGATGAGTATAATACAAGAGACAACGAATATGTTGGCGGGCTGAATAAATCTTATGATGGATTTATTTATGG
>JANNAM010000214.1:0-30294 GCA_031384415.1 Bacteroidota bacterium | reverse complement strand
GGCCATCTTACTTTATCAGGTTCATCGGGTGCAGTGGTTAAAACCATGCCCAATACAGCCATGACGATTGCAGGTAATTTAACCAGTAACCTGGGTACAGCCACTTCGGTAAGTTATACGGCATTGGCAAATTATACCATTGGCGGCAATGTTACCATCGGTGCCAGCACTACATTTGATGGCAGCACTTTTACACACAGCCTTGCAGGCAACTGGATAAATAACGGTACTTATACCGCTTCTACCAGTACGGTAACTATGACCGGGGCCAGCACAACCATCAGCGGATCGGGCACACTTGCTTTTTATAATTTAACTTTTACTGGTTCAAATATTACAGCCGGAGCTGTAAATATTTCTGTTGCAGAAAACCTTTCGTCAACAGGTGTGGGTTCATTTACGCATGGCACGGGCGGTGGCTTAACCATGAGCGGTACTTCTAAAACTATTTCGGGCAGCGGGCTTGCATTTAACGACCTTATATTAAATGGTACCATTTCTACAACTTCGGATATTTCTATAACAGGCAATTTAACAGCAGGCGGTGCCGGAAGTTTTACGGGGAGTGCCGGTAGTGTTACCATGAGCGGCACATCAAAAACCATTACAGCAACAGGTGCCATTAGCTTATTCAACTTAACTGTTTCAGGCGCTGTTACTACTGCCACAAACCTTACCATTACATCGGTGCTTGCAGTTACCGGCACTTTTACCGCATCGGCAGGTACAACTACTTTTACCAGCAGCAGTTCTTTAAGTGGCACTGCTAATTTATATAATGTAACTATCAACGGAACATCATTGCAGCTAACAACGAATTCGGTTTTAGGAATAGCGGGAACTTATACTGTTACAGCCGGAACGCTGAATGTTACATCCACCATCCCCAATACGGTAAACTTTAACGGCATACTAAACCGTACAATAGCCAGCGGAACTTTTCATCATTTAATATTTACAGGCAATACCAACACAGCCGGAGGAAGCATTACTGTAAACGGCGACCTTACTGTTTCCACTTCTACTACTTTTGCAGCATCTTCTTATACCCATTATATTAAAGGCAATTTTATAAACAGCGGCACATTTACTGCCGGAACAAGTACCGTTGAATTTAACGGGGCAAATGATGCCAGCATAACAGGCGCTACTACTTTTAATATTATTAACATAAACAAATCGGCTTCTGCCAATGTAGTGAGTGTGTTGAGTAATATATCTGTGGCCACCATCAATATGACCCTGGGAAGTGTTTCAACAGGAACAAATACTTTAACCATTACAACCACAAGAACCGGCGCAGGCATCATACTTGGGTACATACAACGCACCCATACTTTTACCACCGGTGTTGCCTACGAATTTGAAGGGCAGAATAACACAATTACTTTTACTGCAGCAAGCGGAGTAACTTCTGTACTTGTAAAAGTATCTGTAGGTGCCATTGGAGATTTTCCTTTTGGGGGATCAATGAACAGGTTATATGATATTACCATTCCGGCGGGCACTTATACGGCTACATTAAGATTGCATTATGAAGATGCTGAAGTGAATGGTAATACAGAAAGCGCCGTTACGCTTTGGAAATACAGCGGAACCTGGGTAACTGCCGGCAAAAGCTCAAACAGCACCACATCAAACTGGGTGGAGCAAACAGGCTTAACAAGTATTGCAACAAGATGGACTTTTTCGGATGACAATAATGTAATAAGCTGGAACGGAAGTGTGAGCACCAACTGGAACACTGCGGCCAACTGGACGGTAGTTCAGGGTACTCCTTCATCAGTTCCTTCATCCAATGATATTGTGCAGATTGGTGTTTCGGCATATACCAATGCACCCACCATCAGCACTGCAGCCGTCGCAAAAAGCATCACATTCGGCAGCGCCCAGGCATCCACGCTTACACTTACCACAGGCGGTTCATTAACTACACAGGGTAATATAAGCGGAACATGGAGTGCCAATGCAACACATACTATTAATGCCAACAACCAGAATATTACGGTTAATGGAGATATTGTATTAAGCGATGGAACCAGCAACCATGTTATCAATTTAAATATTGGCACCGGCACTGTTTCAATGACGGGTTCATTGGCTGAACTGGGAGGTGCAAATATTACTTTTTCTGGTTCCGGAAACATTGCTATTGGCAGTAATTATACATATACCAGCGGCACTTTTACAAAAAGTACAGGCACTGTAACTTTTAATGGTGCAGGTGCCCAAACCATTGCCCCGGTTAATTATAATAATGTAATAATTAATAAAACGGGAATTGCCACTATAAGCAGTGCAACAACCATTAGCGGCGACCTTACTGTTACTGCAGGCGAGCTGGATATTAACGCCGCATCAACCATTACAGGCAATGTAAGTATTGCATCAGGGGCAATATTGACCAGCGGTAATGTTACAAACACTGTTGGCGGCAACTGGAGTAATTCGGGAACCTTCACTCCCTCTACCGGAACGATTACATTGAACGGCGCAGGAACTCAAACCGTATCAGCAACGGCATTCAATAACTTAACGATTAATAAATCTGCCGGTACTGCAATATTGGGCAATATAACCATCAGCGGTAACATTTCGGTACTGTCCGGAACGCTGGATTTATCTACCTATACTGCTAACAGAAGTACACTTGGCGGCAGCTTTAGCCTTAGCAATGGCACAACTTTATACCTTGCAGGAGCAAGCAATTTCCCTTCTAATTATGCTACTTATTCACTTGGTGCCACCAGTACAGTAAATTACAATGGTACTATAGCGCAAACAGTGGCAGGTATATCGTATGGGCATCTTGTTTTTGCAAATGGTACAGGCAATGCAAAAACATTGTCTGCTAATACAACAGTAAACGGAGATTTAACTATTAACAGCGGAGCTACATTCAGCGCTGGTGCATATATACTTAGCATTGCAGGTAACTGGACGAACAGCGGCACTTTCACTGCATCTACAAGTACTGTAGTGCTTTCTGGAACTTCTAAAAACATTAATGGCAATACAACATTTAATAAATTAACCGTTTCGGGAACATACAGTGTACCGGGGAATGACCTTACATTGAATGGGTTATTTTATATTCCAACAGCCGGATCGGTAGCCAGCACTACTGGTACAATAACAGTTAGCAGCGATATTACAAACAATGGTACTTTCACCAGTACGGGCACAGTAACATTTACCGGCACCGGAGCACAAACCATACAGTTCTCCAATTGTACTACCACACTTAATGTGGTAAACTTTAACGGTACTGTTGCTCCAACTATGTCATCTACAACCAGCCCTGTTTTTTCTACTGTTAACATAAACAACACCGGTGGCATAACCAGTAATGTCGACTGGACGGTTACTACCGCATTCAATGTAGCTTTAGGAACAACTTTTAACGGAAGCAGCGCTACTCATAATTTTAATGGTTCATTTACCAATAATGGCACAGTAAGTACAAGCGGAACATTCAACTTTACTCCAACTGCAACACAAACCATTAAGCTGGCAGGAACAAGTTTCTCAAGCACCGGTACAATTGTTTTTGGCGGATCGGGTGCCATTACAGTTACAGGAACCCCCACAACGCTAACAAATATTACCATTTCCAATACTACAGGTGTAACCCCATCTGCTAACTGGACATTGGGCGGCAATTTCCTGGTTAACAGCAGCAGTATTTTTAATGGAGGTACTTATAGTTATTCTGTTGGTGGTAATGTTTTAAGCAGCGGTACCATTAACGGAGGCACATCCACTTTTACCATGACTTCGGGATCCGGAACATTGTCGGGAAGTACAACTACAACATTTTATGATCTTGTTATTTCCGGTACAGTAAGCGCAACTGCCGATTATAATGTGTCACATAATTTCACCAACAACGGATCTTACGACGGTACTGCAGCAACACTTAATGTTACCGGAAGTTCAGCATCCATCATTGGCGGAACCGCAACAACTTACAACCTTGCACAGTTATCCATACAAAAAACTGGTGGTGCAAGCACAACACTTGCACATAATTTACTTGCGGTTACCAGCCTTGATGTAACTACTGGTATTTTAGATGCATCAACTTATACCATAACGCAGGATGCAGGCGGCGGCACATTTTCATTGCTGGCAAACACTACTTTTAAAATTGGCGGAACAAATACATTGCCCACATTTACCACTTACAGTTTCGACAGTTTAAGTACAGTTGAATATAATGGTGGCGTGCAATCAATATCGGCTGCCACATCTTATGGCAACCTTGTAATGTCAGCCACCGGAAATAAAACAGCAGCGGCTGCATTAACTGTTCTTAAAAATTTTACGCTTACCAATGCCACTTTTATCGGTGGTTCTTATACTCATCTTATTGGGGGCAACTGGAGCATGTCAAGCGGTGCTTTCACCAACACAGGAACTACCATTACATTAAACGGAACTACAACACAAACGGTAACTTCAACAGGTGCATTTAATAACTTAACTATCAATAAAGCATCCGCAGGTGTTACGCTGGGAGGCAGCATAACTTTTTCAGGCACGCTTACTTTTACTTTGGGTAACATTACAACCGGAACTTATTCGGTTATAACCACAACAGGAACTGTTACAGGTGCTGCACAGGGTACAGGCTGGGTAAATGGTAACCTGCAAAGATCTTTTTCAACCGGTACTAATGTGGCCGCTACTTACCAGGTAGGTGGAGCTGCATACTACAGCCCTGTTACCTTAACATTTGCAAGTGTGACAGGTGCCGGAGGAGCTATAACTGTTAAGAATACGGATGGCGCACACCCCAGTTTATCGGGGTCCACTATTACTGCAGATAAAAATATTCCACGTTACTGGACGGTTACAAACACTGGCAGTATCTCTTTTACAACATATACCATCAGCCTTACATGGAATACCGCTGAAAATTATTCAGGGTTAAATACAACTTTATTAAGTGTGGGCAAATATACTTCCAGTACCTGGTCGTATCCTACTGTTACAGGAACCCCTACAACGAGCAATGTGCAGGCAAACGGGATTGCTAATATGGGTGATTTTGTAGCAGGTGAAAAATGTGATATACCGGCTACCATCAGCTACACTGGTTCTCCCTATTGTTCAAATGGAGGCACTGCAAGTGTAAGCTATAGTGGCGGCGGAACTGCAGGAGTGTTTACTTATACTCCGGCAGGACTTTCTATCAATGGATCAACAGGGCTGGTAAATCTTTCTGCAAGCACTGTTGGAAGTTATACAGTTACCAATACAACAACAGGTACTGGCGGATGTACAACATCAGATACTGCATATATAACAATAACGGCGGCTCCATCGGCAACTATCAGTTATGCAGGAAGCCCTTATTGCAGTTCGGCCGGCACAGCTACAGTAACCCGAACAGGAACATCAGGCGGAACCTATTCTTCTACCGCAGGGTTAACAATTAATTCAACAACCGGTGCAATTACATTGGCATCAAGCACCGCCGGAACATATACAGTTACTTATACTGTGGCTGCCGCTGGCGGATGTTCACTTTATACAACTACAGCAAGTGTTACTATTACAGCACAACCTGCTGCTACAATCAGTTATGCCGGTTCGCCTTATTGTACAGATGGCGGTACAGCTTCGGTAACATTCAGCGGAACAACCGGAGGAACATTTTCTTCTACTGCAGGGTTGTCTATTAATGCTTCAACTGGTGCTGTAACATTATCAACATCTACCGACGGTACTTACACAGTTACTTATACAGTGGCTGCTGCTGGCGGATGTTCTCTTTATTCTACCAGTGCATCTATTACCATAAATACGGCAGGCAAATGGTCGGGTGCAGTAAACACGGCTTGGACGAATGCTGCTAACTGGCAGTGTGGCGTAGTACCAACTTCCACTGTAAATGTTACTATTCCTGCGGGCTTAACCAATTACCCAACAATAAGTTCCGGAACCGCTGCTATTAATAATCTTACGATATTGAGTGGCGGGTCATTAACTGTAACTGCTACTTTACAAATTGGTGGTACAGTAACCAACAGCGGCACATTTACAGCATCGGCGGGCACAATAGAAATGAACGGTACTTCGGCACAAACCATTGCAGCCAATACTTATAATAATCTTATTCTTACCGGCTCTTCAACAACAAAAACCGCAGGCGGTGCTTTGGTTGTTAATGGAACATTAACCGTCAATTCTAATGTTACTTTTGATATGGCAACCTATGACC
This sequence comes from Bacteroidota bacterium, assembly GCA_031384415.1. Lineage (GTDB taxonomy): Bacteria > Bacteroidota > Bacteroidia > Chitinophagales > Chitinophagaceae > Ferruginibacter. The sequence goes on along the minus strand of JANNAM010000214.1, from coordinate 24,065 downwards.
TTAGCGGAACACTGAGTACCATTACAAACAGCGGAACTATAAAAACACAAAGTGTATCAGCTACTCCCTTATCAACAGGAAAAACCTGGACAGGAACAGTAGAGTATAATAAAACCGGGGCGGCACAAACAATTGTTGCCGGCAATTATACTAATTTATCGCTGTCTGGCACAAGTACAAAAACATTGGGAGGTAACATTAGCGCTACGGGAGCTTTAACGCTTGGTGCAAATACAACACTTGCCATAAGCTCATATAACTTTACATTAAAATCTTCGGCTACTGCCACGGCAAGAGTGGAAGCTGTGCCAACCACTGCAAGTATTACTTATGGTACAGGCAAATTTATTGTAGAGCGGTATATACCCGGCCGCAGAAAATATCGCCTGATAACAAGTGGCGTAACCACCAGCACCAGCAGTACTTTAACATCGGGCCAGGAAGCATTGTCCATTTGGGGTAACTGGCAAAACCAGGGCAACAATTCAACCCCTAATGTGGGAACTATTATTACTGGTGGTTCAGCCGCCGATGGATTTGACCAGCAAACAACCACCGCATCTTTTTTCACTTACAATGATTCTACAAAAAAATATGTAGGCTTTACAACTGCCAATGGTAAGAATACAAAATACACTCCTTTAAAAGCTGGCACCGCTTATTATATGTTTGTGTACGGCGACCGTATCAACAGTATCACTACCAGTTCGCCCAACAACACTGTGTTAAGTGCGGCAGGAACAATTGTAACAGGAGATCAAACTTATACCACGGCTTCTGCTATGCCGCTTTCGGGTGTAACAGGCAGGTTTACTTTATTGGGCAATCCTTTTGTTTCACCCATTGACTGGGCAAACCTGCCACGTACCAATATTGCCAATACTTTTTGGGGATGGGACCCTAATTTAAACAGCACCGGTGGTTATGTAACAGTAAGTACCACAGGTACAGTAACTTTAATTTCTCCCTTCTCCGGCACTACGGGGCTTAATCAATACATACAACCAGGCCAGGGATTTTTTGTAAAAACAACAGGTGCTTCACCTTCGTTGAGTATAAGGGAACAGGATAAGGTTTCTAACTTTAACAGCATCGCATTTACACCAACAACATTACCAAACAGTATTCCTTTAATGGCCGTTAATCTTATTTACGATAACGGAATAACTAAAGCATTAATGGACGGAACACTGGCTGCTTATGACTCTGCTTTTTCTAACCAGGTAGGAAATGAAGACGGAACTAAAATACTGGGCAATGCCGAAACTATTTCAATAATTCAGGACACTAATTTATTGAGTATAGATGCCCGCCGGGCACCGCAGGATCATGATACCATGTTCTTAAATGTAACCAAACTTACCAAGCCACAATATACTTTGGAAATATTTTCGCAGGGACTTACCAATAATAACCTTCAGCCACGGCTTGAAGATTTATACCTGAATACAATGACTCCTTTGTCGGTAACAGATACCAACAGAATTAATTTTACTGTTAACCTTGCCGATCCTGCATCATTTGCAGCAAACCGTTTCAGGATTGTGTTCCTTAGTTATGGGCCATTGCCGGTTACATTTACCAATGTCAGCGCTGTCCAAAAAAACAATGATGTGCAGGTTGACTGGAATGTGGCACAGGAAATAAATATCCGTAAATACGAAGTGGAGCGTTCGGATGACGGTATTCATTTTACCAAACAGGCAGATTTAACAGCCAAAGGAAACAACAGCATCAGCGAAGCTTACCAGTGGTTAGATACACATGCTCAGCCGGGAAATAATTTTTACCGCATCCGGGCCATTCAGAATGATGGAAGGGTTTTGCAGAGTAAAGTTGTTTTGGTGAAGATTGGAATTGCCACTTCTTCTGTATCAATTTTCCCTAACCCGGTAAAAGATAAACAAATTAATATTCAGTTTAATGCAATAGAAAAGGGTAAATATTCGTTAGTGCTTCTGAATTCCCGTGGTCAGCAAGTTTTCAACCAGTTGATTGACCATCGGGGTGGATCGTCTTACCAAACGATAAACCTGCCTTCTAAAACACCTGCCGGCATATATTATATGCGTCTGACATCATTAACTGATAATAACATCAATTACAGTTGTAGTATTTTTATGGAATGATAAATAAAGAAGGGTAGAGATATTCATGAAAAAGAAGCAAAGCATATTAAAATTAGGTTTAGCAACAATGCTATGCTTTTTTTCTTTTGTGCTGTTTGCCCAGGATCCTACCGATAGTTTGCCCGGCGACCCTGGTGCAATTTATGCCTACACAACACAGCACCTTAAGTTTGGCGCTTTTACGCAGGGTGCTGGCGGCGGGACAGTAATTATTTCTACCGCAGGTTCAAGGTCTGTTACGGGTTCGGTAACCGGGCTAAACCAGGGAGTTACTTATTGCCAGGCAATATTTGAAGTGGAAGCGCCACCGGGTTCAATAGTTTCTATTTTAAACGGGCCAAATGCCACACTTACCGGAAGCAATGGTGGCACAATGACTTTACAAATCGGGAGTTCAAGCCCGGGTTCGCCGTTTAATACCACCGTATCGCCACCTGCCCGAACGCAGGTGAATGTGGCAGGAACGCTTACTGTGGGTGATTCAAGTGCTTCTCCGCCGGGTTCGTACAGCGGAAATTTTTACATCACATTTAATTTAGAATAGGCAATATAAAATATCCAAACCAATAAAAACCAAATTTCGAAAGTCCAGTAATATCCTACAATGTCCGGCCGTTTTACATACAACCCTCAGGGGAATGGTACGCTTATCTGCACAGGTATTCGCCGTCATTTGATTGCCATATTGGTACTGTTCTTTTTCTCTCCTGTTAATTTATTTGCACAGCCGCTTAGAGATGATGGAGAGGAAAATAATTATGATGAAATAACACTTGTACTCAATGTGCAGCGCATTGGCAGCCTCGAAATTCCGGCCATCATTTTTGGGCAAACAGCCTATTTGCCAGTAAAAGATATTTTCGATTTCTTGAAAATAAAATGCGACCTGTCGCCGGATATGGATCTTGCTACAGGTTTTTTTATCAATCCTGCCGCTCCGTTCAGCATAGATAAAACCGAAGGCAAAATTTTATACATGGGTAAAATATTTACGCTTGAGCCTGGCGATATCATCAAAACCGAAAGCAATCTTTTTCTTAAAGCAGATTATTTTGGAAAAGTATTTGGGCTTGATTGCATATTTAATTTCAGAAGCCTTTCTGTAACACTGACTACTAAAATTGAATTGCCTGCCATCAGGGAAATGCAACTGGAACTGATGCGCCGCAACATCAGCCGCCTGCGTGGCGAAAGAAAAGCCGACACAGTTATTGAAAGAAGTTTTAAATGGCTTCACCTCGGCATGGCCGACTGGGCTGTATATTCTGTTCAGCAATCCGATGGTTTTAATTATGCAAGATTTAATCTGGGATTAGGTGCCATCATTGCCGGCGGCGAAGCAAATCTTCATTTAAATTACAGCAATAACCAGCCCTTTAATAAAAGACAGCAATATTATAGCTGGCGATATGTTGACAATAACAAAACTCTTATCAGGCAAATAACTGCAGGTAAAATTTTTGTTCAGTCAAATGCTACAGTTAATTCGGCAGTAACCGGTATGCAGTTTACCAACATGCCTACAACATACAGGCGCTCCTTTGGCACTTATACGCTTAGTAACACTACACAGCCCGGATGGATTGTGGAGTTGTATGTAAACAATGTGCTGGTTAATTATATTAAAGCCGATGCATCGGGCTTTTTTTCATTTGAAGTGCCAATGGTGTATGGCAGTTCTGCAGTAAAACTGCGTTATTATGGCCCCTGGGGCGAAGAGCGTACGAGTGAGCAATTCATGAATATCCCCTTTAATTTTATACCTGAAAACCAGTTTGAATATACTGTTACCGGTGGTGTGATAAGCGACGGTACAAAAAGCCGTTTTGGAAGAGCTAATTTTAATTATGGCGTAAGCAGGCACATCACTATTGGTGGCGGAGTAGAATATCTTTCGTCGGTAACATCCGGTAAAAGCATGCCTTACCTGAATGCTTCTGTAAGAATGGGGCCGGGGCTGTTATTATCAGGCGAATATATTAGTGGGGTAAGATCTAAAGGAACCATAAGTTACAGGCGGCCATCTAATTTGCAGGCCGAGTTTAATTATATAAAATACAATCCAAAACAAACAGCCGTTAAATTTAATTATCTCGAGGAAAAAAGATTTGTGGTTTCTATGCCGGTAAGGGGCAAAAAATTCAGTGCTTTCACCCGTCTTACGTTAGACCAGATTATGCTTCCCAAATCTAAATTTACCAGTGCCGAATTTTTAGTGTCATCAGTAATTTGCGGCATCAGTTCCAACCTTACCACCTATGCAATTCTTTCCGAACCAAAGCCGCTTGTTTACAGTAATCTTTCTATAAGCTTCCGGCTTCCGGCAGGCATCAGGTTTACACCGCAGGCACAATATGAATATCGTCAGAAAAATATTAGTTCTGTAAAAGGAGAAGTAGAAAAAACACTTTTTGCCCGTGGGTTTGTAAATTTTTTATACGAAAAAAATTACCAGACCAAAGCAAATACATTTGTTTTAGGGTTCCGTTATAATTTTTCTTTTGTGCAAACTGCTTTTGGGGCAAGGCAAACCGGCCGTAGTGCTGCCTACACACAATCTTTAAGAGGAAGCCTTTTGTACGATAAAACATCCCGTTATGTTGGAACAGGCAATCAAACAAGTGTTGGAAAATCCGGCCTTATCATACATCCATTTCTTGATATTAACTGTAATGGAACAAGAGATGCCGGTGAACCAGTGGTGAGTGGACTTAACTTCCGCATCAATGGCGGACGGATAGAGGAAAATAGAAAAGACAGCACTACAAGGGTAACGGGCCTGGAAGCATACAACAATTATTTTATTGAATTTGATAAAAACAGTTTTGATAATGTAGCATGGCAAATTAAAAATCTTACAATGACGGTGGTTACAGATCCCAACAGTTTTAAGCTGATAGAAGTTCCGGTGGCTGTTGTTGGCGAAGTGTCGGGCTCAATTAATTTAAAATCTGCTAAAGGAACGGATGGCCTTGGCCGCATTATAGTAAATATTTACAATAGTAATTCAAAACTAGTGGCTCACACACTCAGCGAACAGGACGGGTATTTTAGTTATATGGGCCTTGCCCCCGGAAATTATACTGCTGTTGTTGATCCTGCACAGTTAGGCAAACTAAATATGACGGCATCGCCGGCAGTTTTATCATTTACTATAAAACCCGGAAAAGACGGCGATGTAGCAGATGGTCTGGACTTTGTTTTGAAAGTAGATATAAAAGCGGAAACGGGTAGTATAAAATAATTTTTTTTATAGAACTCTTTCTACATACAATTTTCTTTTATCATAATCGTTTAATATCCTGAAACAATATCCTTAAGTAAAAACTAATTAAAATGAAAAAAATTATTCTTTCAGCATTTATGCTGACAGCGCTTTTTGTAAATACAAAAGCCCAATCAACTGCCCAGGCAACCGCCACGGCAACCATCGTAACCCCCATCAGCATCACCAAAAACGTAAACATGAGCTTTGGTAACATTGCCGTTACGTCTTCTGGTGGTACTGTAATACTGGCTCCGGCCGGCACCCGTACAACTACTGGTGGTGTTACGCTTCCTTCCACAACTGGTACAGTTACTGCAGCCGATTTTACCGTAACAGGTAATGGTTCTTACACGTATGCAATTACATTGCCTACAACTGTTACTTTAACACGTGCCAGTGGCACAGAAACCATGGATGCAACTGCATTCACAAGCACTCCATCTGGTACTGGTACTTTAACTGCAGGCACACAGAATTTAAAAGTGGGCGCTACCTTAACAGTGGCAGCATCGCAGGTTGCAGGGGTTTATACCTCGGGTAACTTTGATGTAACAGTAAATTATAATTAATAATAAATAATTGACGTTACCGGAAATAAAAGTTCAAAAATTTCGTTTAGTTCTTAATCAATTTTAATAATCAAAAATCCCTTGAAAATGAAAAAAATGATCGTATCAGCCATAGCGCTGGTCGGATTTTTCGCCACATCAAATGCACAGTCAACAGCCCAGGCTACGGCTACTGCAACAATCGTTACCCCAATCAGCATCACGAAAAACGTTGATATGAGTTTTGGTAACATTGCTGTAACTTCTTCTGGTGGTACAGTTATTCTGGCTCCTGCCGGAACCCGTACTACAACAGGCGGTGTTACATTACCCTCTACCACAGGTACGGTAACTGCAGCAGATTTTACTGTAACAGGTAATGGCTCTTACACGTATGCAATTACATTGCCTACTACTGTAACTTTAACCCGTGCAAGTGGTGCTGAAACCATGAATGCCACTTCATTTACCAGTACTCCATCAGGTACAGGTACGTTGACTGCTGGTACACAAAATTTAAAGGTAGGTGCTACTTTAACAGTGGCTGCTGCCCAGGTTGCAGGTGTTTACACTTCAGGCAACTTTGATGTGACTGTTAATTACAACTAATCACATTTACAAGAAACATATAAGCGCTGCTCATTGCAGCGCTTATTTTTAAAAAATGAAAATTGACAAGTGAAAAAGACAAGTGTGGATTTTAAAAAACTAATTACCAAATCCCTAATTTAGTATTCAGTTTAATATCCTTATATCATGAATCAAAGAATAAACTGCCTTTTAAAAATTACCCTGCCGGCTGTGCTGGTATTTTTTTCGTTGCTGTCATCAGTAAAAATTACTGCCCAGGGCAACCTGCTTGTTACCCCCCGAAGAGTTGTATTTGACGGTGTAAAAAAGTCGGAAGAACTTAATCTTGCCAATATTGGTAAAGATTCTGCCACTTATGTTATCTCCTTTATCCAGATAAGGATGAGGCAGGACGGATCTTTTGAAAAAATAACAACCCCCGATCCCGAACAGAACTTTGCAGATAAAAACCTGCGTTATTTTCCACGTACAGTTACATTGGCACCCGGCGAAGCACAGTCTGTAAAAGTGCAGCTCACTAAAACTAATAATCTTGCACCGGGTGAATACCGGTCTCATTTATATTTCAGAGCCATACCCAATGGTAAACCTTTGGGCGAGCCTGAACCCGAAACAGATTCGGTATTATCAGTAAAACTGGTACCGGTTTTTGGCATTTCAATTCCTGTAATAATCAGGCTGGGGGAATCAAATGCTTCAGTTAACATTTCAGATGTTCAGTTTCAAATTCAAAAGGATTCTGTTCAGGCGGTTAACATCACTTTTAACCGCACAGGAAATATGTCGGTTTATGGCGATGTAGCAGTTGATTATATTTCGGAGCAGGGTAAAACCACCAGAGTAGGCAATGTAAAAGGGCTTGCTGTTTATACTCCCAACACAACCAGACAGTTTCATTTGCTGCTTGATAAAGTGCCGGGCATAGATTACCATTCGGGAAAACTGCATGTGGTATATGCCGACCAGTCGGCCAAAGCGGTGAAATTGGCTGAACAGGAAGTTGCATTAAAATAAATAGGGAATTTGGGGCCGTTTAATTAAAACTAACAGTTACTTCAAAGTTTTCAGACACATATTTTCCAGGCACCTGGTCTTTATCAATATGTAAAACCGCACTCGGTTTAAGGGATTGGTTTCCGTTTATTAAAACACTTGTTTTTAAATAACTGCCGCTCTCAACTTCAGCCATAATTTTTTCTGACCCCCAAGCATTAACCAGTGTTACAGTTTCATCAATCATAACATTATATAAGGAACCTGGTATTCCGTTTATGGCAACATCAACGGCTGCAATTTTATGTGGAGCATGCGCTGCATTAATTTTTATAATACTGAATTTGTTGCCACCGCCTTTGGATAACAATTGATAAATTTTTGCAGGGGTAACAATTATCTTTTCAAAATCAGGGTTCTGGTTTGCACCAACAGAATAGGGGGTTACAATGGAAGCAGTGGCAACTGTAGCTGCTGTTGATTGGGCATTTGCCGTGTTTATAAATGCTATCAGCATCCATAAAGCAACCATCGATTTCATTCCTTTATTCATACCACAAGTTGTAATTATTAAATAATTAAAAATGTAGTTCTCCGTGATTATTGGCGTAATGATAATTCGGGAATGAATCAGTAATCTTACTACAACTACCGAAACAAAATTAGGATTGGAACGAATCTGAGGGGGAGATTATAAAAGTAAGCAGTTCTTTCGAACTTTCAAAGAATAAATTTTTGGTGCAGCAAAAAAAATTAAATAGTAACAGGCACACTGTGTACCGCAGCCGCCATCTCTTTTATAAGCGAAGCATCTTTTTCAATGGCATTACCAACAACAATAACGTCGGCGCCGGCTTTGCAATTCAGATAGGCTTTTTCGGGTTCAATAATACCGCCGCCAATAATAAGGGGCACTTCAATGCAGGATGAAACTTTTTGAATCATGCCCTCGGTAATGGCCCGTTTGGCACCGCTGCCGGCATCCATGTAAATCAGTTTCATGCCCAGCATTTCGCCGGCCATGGCAGTGCACATGGCAATTTCATTTTTATCTGCCGGTATAGGTGCCGCATTGGAAATATAAGAAACTGTAGTAGGGGCACCACCATCAACTACGATATAGCCGGTGGGCATAATTTCAAGGCCGCTTTGTTTTACAACCGGGGCACTCACCACATGCTGACCAATGAGCAGCTCAGCATTGCGGCCACTGATTAAAGACAGGTACAACAATGCATCGGCATATTTACTTACCTGGCTTGGGCTTCCGGGAAAAAGAATAACCGGGATAGAACAACTGCGTTTTATCAGTTGCACACATTCATCTAAATAATTGCTGATAACCAAACTGCCGCCAACAAGGAAATAATCTACCCTGGCAGCAACGGCCAGTTCAATCAATTTTTCCATATTGGTATCATTCACCTTATCGGGGTCAATAAGAACAGCAAAAGATTTTTTGCCCTGTCTTTTGCGTTCAGTAAGCGAATGATAAATACCTGGGGCCATTAGTTTCATTTGGTTCTATGCAAAAATGCAGAATTATTTGCTTTTACTCAAATTATAAACGGAAATAAGGGATTAAAAGATACAAATTGAGTGATTTTCTTACCTTTTAATACGCTAATTTAAAACTAATTTACCTGAATTCATTTTTACCAGGCAAAACAGGTAGTAAATGACAGCTTGATAATATTAAGTAATTTTGACCCATTATGACAGACATTTCAAACGAAATAAAATTTCAAACTGCCCGTAGCGGTGGAAGCGGAGGCCAAAACGTAAACAAGGTGGAAACCATGGTGGAAGGATACTGGCATATAGATACATCGAACCTTGTAACAGATGAACAAAAGGCATTGCTAAAAGAAAAGCTCGTAAATAAAATTAATGCGGATGGATTTTTACTTGTAAAAAGCCAAACCGAAAGAAGCCAGTTGGGCAACAAGCAGGAGGTAATAAAGAAAATGAATCTGCTGGTAAGTAAAGCTTTGGTTGTTGCTAAAAAAAGAAAACCAACTAAAATACCAAAAGCAGTGAAAGAGAAAAGGCTGGAAAGAAAGAAAAAAGTTGGTGCAATAAAAGATTTCAGAAAAAAAGTAAGCCGTGACATCTGGTAATTAATTTTTTAAAATGAAAAAAACATTTACCCTATCAATTATATTAATGATGGCTGCCGGCATCATTGTAATTGATGGCTGTAAAAAAAGCAATCCCAAAATATATGAACCTTACAATCCCACTTACCTTACTTTACAAATACCTGCAGGCTGGCCACAGCCGCCACAGGATATTTATATAAACAACCCATTAACGGAAGAAGGATTTCAGTTAGGAAAAAAATTATTTTATGATGGCAAGCTAAGCAAAGATGGCAATTTTCCCTGCGCCAGTTGCCACCAGCAGTTTGCAGCATTTGCCACTTACGACCACGACTTCAGCCACGGATATAACAATTCATTTACCACCCGAAATGCACCGGCAACTTTTAATCTTGCGTGGATGACATCGCTGCATTGGGATGGCAGCATCAACCACATAGAAGTGGAGCCGCTTTCGCCAATAAACGATCCGGTTCAAATGGGAGATGCAACAGGCAATGTAATTAGTAAACTTTCGGCTGATACTTCTTACCAGAGAATGTTTCGCAAAGCATTTGGCGATGAAACCATCAGCAGCCAGCGAATGCTGAAAGCGCTTTCGCAGTTTATGGGCAGCCTTATTTCATCCAACAGTAAATACGATAAAGTAAAACGGGGTGAAACAAGTTTTACAAGCAACGAAACGAATGGCTACAATATTTTTAAAGCCAAATGCGAAGCCTGCCATAAAGAACCGCTGTTTACCGATAATTCTTTCCGCAACAACGGGCTTGCTTTAAATTTATTAAATGATAAGGGAAGAATGAAGATAACAGGGTTTGCAGGCGACTCCCTGAAATTTAAAGTGCCTACTTTAAGAAATGCAGCACTTACTTTTCCTTATATGCATGATGGCCACCTTTATTCGCTGGGCCAGGTAATTGACCATTACCGCACTGGCATTATAACCACACAGCCAACCTTAGACCCTTTATTGGTTACCAGGCTGCCAATGACCACTGCAGAAAAAAATGACTTGGTTTACTTTCTTTATACATTAACAGATAGTGTGCTGATCAATTCGCCACGGTTTGCACAATAAATATTACTCTTTAATCAATATACTTCGTCGTGAGTTCCAATGTCAACAAATACAGCTTTAACAGGATTGTCTTTTGTAAAATAAAATACTATACGAAAGTCGTATTCAATACTAAAGGAGTATAAGTTTTTTAATTTGCCGCTTAATTTATGCGTTCGGAGAACGGGAGAAAAAGGGTCAGCAATAAACAATTCTAACTTTTGCCAATATTGGTTTTCAATCACTGACTTTCCTTTAATTCTTTTGCGGTAAGCTTTTTTAAACGAGTCGGCAAAAGCAACTTCCATTAAAGCATTTTTTTGAGTTTAGAAATACTGGAGGAAAACCGGAGTTTATCAGCATTCTTTTTGGTTTGCTGATAATTTTTAAGAGTTGTTTCTCTCTTTTCTTCAGCAATATTTTTTTCAAGCATGCTCATGATCTCCTCTTTTTCTTCCAGGGGAAGCCGTTGCACTTTTTCAATTACAGAACTGAAGTTATCATCTTTTGTAAACATGACCTATGCAGGTTTTAATAGTTAGTAAATTTAAAAAACTATTACCAGATAACCTATCCCTTTCTTTTCCCAACCAGTGTTTGCAAAATCTGTCGTTGCTTTTCTAACTCTGCCTGCTGGGCAGTCTGGTCTTTTTTATTATCCTCAATCTGCTGCTCTAATTTTTTCCTTTTCTTTTCCATATCTACACCATCTTCTCTCAGGGTATTAAGTTTTTTATCTGCTTTTTTTACGGCATCGCCCTGGTCAGCAATCTGCAGCTCCAGGTCATACACTGCAATCATATCTTTAATACTGTCAAGATATTTTTTTGCATTTTTTATAACCGGTGCATCGGCACTGTCGCTTACAAAATTGTCGAAGCCTTTTGATATCAGCAGGGTAATAACGGCGTTTTCTTTTTCTTTCCGGCTTTTTCTGTCTACCATAAAATAAAGGTCATAAGCATCGGTGCCCAGTTCATTCAGGCGAACGCCTTTATAAACAGTAAAGCCTTTGCTGTCTTTTCCTTTGTAACCCGATTTTTCCATTTTATCATCAATAGCGTTTCTCGCCGTTTTTTCAGGAAAGGGAACTTCTGTCAATACAGCCTGCCTGTTTACTTTCTGGTATTCAACCGGGGCAGTGTAAGATTGTGCAAATAACAATGCACAAAAAGACGACAACAAAAGCGTACACAAAATCTTTTTCATAATTAACTGGTTTTAGGCAAAGATATATTTTGTTAAGAAAGCATCGCAGGTATATTTGATTGCAGCAATTAAAAATTATAAGGGTATTTTTGACAGCAAATAAAAAACAGGATTGAGCGGCATTAAAAAATTAGCAGGACAAACATTGTGGTATGGCATACCCACCATTGCCAGCCGATTTTTAGGCTACCTGATGAATATGGCGCTGCCGTTTTTTGTAGCCATGCCCGAAAAAACTGCCGACCTGGTGCAGGTGTACACCATCATACCGTTTTTAAATGTGCTGTATGCTTACGGCCTGGAAACATCTTATTTCCGTTTTTCTCAAACCCACGATAAGCAAAAACTATACAGCACCCTTTCGCTGTCGCTTTTTTTCAGCAGTATCCTTTTTACCATTGTGCTGTTGTTATGCCAGGGCTGGATAGCCGGCGCTGCCGACCTCAACAACCATCCCGAATATTTATTGTGGATGATAGCCATCATTGCCGTAGATAATTTAAATACACTGCCCTTTGCCAAACTGCGGCAGGAAAACCGCCCCAAACGATATGCATTTGCAAGAGTAGCAGGCATTGTAATTAATATCAGTGTAATTATTTTCTTCCTGGGCATTGCACCAAAAATATTGAATAAAAACCCGGACAGTTTTATAAAATACATTTATAACAAAGACATTGGCCTTGGTTATTATTTATTGGGTAATCTTTGCGGCAGCCTGTTCACTTTATTATTATTGGCAAAAGAAATAAGGCAGGTAAAATTCCGGTTCAGCATAAAACTGTGGAAAGAAGTAATGCGCTACAGCGCCCCTTTAATTATTGTAGGCCTGGGCGGAATGATCAATGATGTATTAAGCCGCCTAATCTATCGCCATGTGGTTAACCTGCCCGAAGCACAGGCCAACCACGAGCTGGGCATTTTTGCCAACATCTTCCGCATTGCATTGCTCATCACTATCATGATTCAGGCTTTCCGCATGGCAGCCGAACCTTTTTTCTTTAACCGCAGCAAGGAAGAAAATGCACCACGTACGTATGCAAGGGTGATGAAGTTTTTTGTTATTGCCTGCTGCTTCATGTTTTTATTCATCGGGCTTTACCTCGATGTGTTTAAATGGATATTTGTTCACCTGGCCAACCCACGCTGGGCCGAAGGCCTGCAGATAGTGCCGTTGCTGGCGCTGGGCAATATCTTCCTGGGTATTTATTACAACCTCAGTGTGTGGTACAAGCTTACCAATAAAAATATGTACGGCGCCGCCATCACCATCGTGGGTGCAGTAATAACGATTGTACTCAATATTTTACTTATTCCCGTACTGCATTATGCAGGCGCTGCCATTGCCACATTCAGTTGTTATCTGTTTATGATGATAAGCAGCTATGTGCTGGGGCAAAAACATTACCCGGTGCCTTATGCCCGTAAAAAACTCATTGCTTACCTGGTGATTGTTGTTTTAATTTATGCAGCACATATTGGTATCAACTCACTCTATCCAAACCATCTTTGGTTTTCGCTGCTGACTGCAACGCTGCTGTTTGCTTTTTTTGCATGGTTCATTGCGGTGGTGGAAGCAAAAGAGCTGGCAAAGCTGCCGCTGATTGGAAAATACTTTAAAAAAGCCGCTGCCTCAGCAGGATAAAAATTAATACTTTTTATACAATCCGTAAATAACTTTCTTATCTGCTTCTGTAATTCTTTGCAGCGAATCATGCTGTATAAAGTGTAATTTAAAAGCCCTTATGGCAGCTATGCTGTCTCTTGTATCGTAGCCAATAATACGCAGGCTTTGCATGGCATTAAAATTATCGGGCAGTTTAATATTGGTTGTATCGTACCAGTTGCCATAACCATTTTCTGATAACAGCTTCCACGGAAAATATTTATTGGGATCCACTTTTCTTTTAGGGGCAATATCGGAGTGGCCAATAAAATTGGCAACGGGAATATTATTATCTCTCTTCAGTTTTTTAAGCAACTGCAGCAGGCTGTTTATCTGTGCTTCGGCAAATGGTTCAAAGCCGTTGTTGTCTAATTCAATACCAATGCTGCTGCTGTTAACATCGGTAAGGTTACCCCACTTGCTGTTGCCGGCATGCCATGCCCTCAGGTAATCGTTCAGCATGTGGTGTATGGTGCCGTCTTTACAAATAACATAATGAGCGCTCACCTGCGTACGGGGCAGTGTAAAAGTACGCAGTGTTGTATCGCAGGCGGTTTGTGCGGTGTGGTGAATGATAACAAAGTTGGGCTTACGCATGCCAAAATTGGTGGTGCCCACCCATGATGCAGGCGCCGGTGTGCTGTCAATGGTATTGGGTTGCTTACGCAGTTCTTTTGCAAAAGCAGTTGCCTGTTTTTTATAGCTGCGGTTGGTGGCTGCGTATTTATTATTGCTGCAACTGATGACTGTTAAAAGAATAAAAAGAACCGTAATTAGTTTGAACTGCATAACATGCTTTTGTAAAAGGAAAGTTACACAGAAAAGAGTATGCATTGGCATCAAAATAAAAGAGCTGCCCGTTAAGACAACTCTTCAAATAGTATAACTGTTGGGGCAGGTATCAGCACATTAGCAAATCAGCACATTGTTACAAGGTTGCCATATCAATCACAAATCTGTAACGCACATCTCCCTTAATCATTCTTTCGTATGCTTCGTTAATGTCTTTCATTGCAATTACTTCCACATCACTTACAATATTATGCAAGGCGCAGTAATCCAGCATTTCCTGTGTTTCTGCTATGCCGCCAATGAGCGACCCTGCAAAACTTTTGCGGCCAAAAATGAGGTTCATGGCAGGAATCTGTGCAGGATTTGGCGGAACGCCAACGCATACCAATGAGCCATTGGTACGCAACATGGCAATGTAAAAATTGTAATCATGTTCGGCAGAAACGGTGTCCAGTATAAAATCAAAATAACCGGCTACAGTTTTTACCTGCTCTTCATTGCTGGTTAACACAAATTTGTGTGCCCCCAGTCTTTTTGCATCGGCCTCTTTGGCCGCAGTATGGCTCAGCATGGTAACTTCGGCGCCCATTGAAACGGCAAGTTTTACACCCATGTGGCCAAGGCCGCCCAGGCCCAGCACGCCAACCCTTGTGCCCTTGCCCACTTTCCAGTGGCGCAGCGGAGAGTAAGTGGTAATGCCTGCACAAAGCAATGGCGCCACCCCCTGCAGCGGAAGCTTATCTGAAATATGCAATACAAAATCTTCATGCGCCAGAATAGATTTGCTGTAGCCACCATAAGTGTTGCCGCTGCCATCCCGTTCGTTACCATTGTAACTGAACACTGCCCCGCCAAGGCAATATTGTTCCTGTCCATCTTTGCAGTTATCGCATTCACGGCAACTGTCTACCAGGCAGCCAATGCCGGCAAGGTCGCCTGCTTTAAAATTTTTTACATGATTTCCTACGGCAGTAACCCGGCCAACAATTTCATGACCCGGAACAACAGGGTAAACCGTCATGCCCCAGTCGTTGTGTACAAAATGAATATCAGTATGGCACACACCACAGTATAAAATTTCTATCTCTACATCGTGTGGTTTGGGAGCTCTTCTTTCAAGCGTCCAGGGGGCAAGAGGGGTGGCAGCGCTTTGGGCTGCATAAGCTTTCGTTGAGGTCATGGTTGTTGGTTTAATTGTTAAAAACTACTGACACAAACAAATATACCCCCTTAAAGTTGCCTGCACAGTTAAATAAATATAATGTACAAACAAAAAGTTGCGGTTACTTATGTGCAATATTACCCCCTGCCTCCCCTGGTAACATTTGGTTTGCAGCCAGGCGGCAGGCCGGGCTAACCTTATAGCGTTTTGATCCAATGCCTGTAACAAAATAAGGCAGTAGCTTTATACAATGGCCGATGTGCATGATAAAAAAACAAGAAGCTTCAACATGTCGCAAATACGCAGCGGCAATACAAAGCCCGAGCTGCTGCTGCGTAAATTTTTGCATGCAAACGGTTACCGCTATAAACTGCACGATAAAAAACTCCCCGGCAGGCCCGATATTGTTTTATCAAAATACCACACGGTAATTTTTGTTAACGGGTGTTTCTGGCATGGCCACACAAACTGCCAATACTTTACCACTCCCAAAACCAATACCCAATGGTGGACCAATAAAATAAACCGCAACAAAGCCAATGATAAAAAAGCGGTAAAGGCTTTGAGGAAAGATGGGTGGAGGGTGATTACTGTTTGGGAATGTAAACTAAAGTCTGCCAAAGCAGATAAGACTTTGATAAAGCTATTGTCAGAATTAAACAAATGCCTATTTTAGTATTGTATAATATTTGCAAGTATTAAATCTGATTAATGCAATTACCAAGGTATCCATACAAAACCAATGCGGCTTTCCTGGATTATGAATTTATAAGCGAAGGCCCCAAGGGCAGTATCAAAAAAGTTATACGTTTTACGCAAATTGACAATGCTGTTTTTAATCTGGGGTTTGGAGACCTTGACGAAGAAACAGGCGAAATAAGTGACGCAATTGTTACAAATAATAACGACAGCCGCATTGTATTGGCTACAGTTGCCGCCGCAGTGCATGATTTTACTGTTAATTACCCCAATGCTGTCGTTATAGCAAAGGGCAGTACACATTCAAGAACAAGGCTTTACAGAATGGGGATCACCAATCACTGGAAAGAAATAAGCGCAGATTTTGAGGTATATGGTCTTAAAGATGCAGACTGGGAATTATTTGCAGAACGCAGAGACTATGAAGCTTTTTTGATACACAGAA
Organism: Bacteroidota bacterium; assembly: GCA_031384415.1. Classification (GTDB taxonomy): domain Bacteria; phylum Bacteroidota; class Bacteroidia; order Chitinophagales; family Chitinophagaceae; genus Ferruginibacter. The sequence continues at coordinate 7,401 of JANNAM010000214.1, read as the reverse complement.
AATAATTTATAATTTTGCGATATGAGCACAACCGCTAAACATAAGGCTGGTACTAAAAATAAAAAAGCTTTTGCCGTAATTGACAACAATGTTGGCAATTACGAAAAGCATCCTTTTTTTATAAAAAAAGCCAATGCGGCCAAAGCATTATTAAAAGCTGTTGGCTTACCTAAACAACTGGCAAAAGCAAAATAACCTAACTCATAAATAATTGCAAAGCATCAACATCCCGTTGGTGCTTTTTTATTTGCTGTCTGTTTTAAAACATACCGCTTTATTATTTACAGCAAAATAAGTTTGAAGCAACCGCTTAACGTGACTTAAAGGCAAATGTACTTTAAGTCACATAAGGTACTATTGCTGTATGGGTATTAAAACCAAAATAGGACTGCGGATTAAGGAAATACGCACCGAAAAAGAACTCACGCAGTTTACATATATCGGATTGACTTATTGAAGTAAGTTAAATAGTTTGCAGACCAAAGGATTGATATTCTAAAAAGTTATAAAAACATTGAAAATGAAAGCTGATAAAATTTACTCTTTATGTGAAGCTGTTGCTGATATTGCTTTTATCGCAGCAAAAGGAAATTATAAAACAGAAGACAGCAGAGAGAAATTTGCCCAGTTCATTGAATGGGCAAATGAGTTTGAATATTTACACAGGAATGTTGAATGGGGTGTAAATTTTCTGCCCGAATACATTGATTCCATAAAATATTTCACTATGTTTAAGATTGATCAATGGAGTAATTTATGAAAGAAGGTCAAAAATTATGGACAAGAGATGAATTAGTTCTTGCAATAAATCTTTACTGCAAATTACCCTTTGGTAAAATGCACAGCCGTAATACAGACATTATAAATTTTGGAAACCTCATTGGCAGAACACCTTCTTCAATTGCATTAAAACTTGGAAACTTTGCCAGCTTTGATCCAACTTTACAGGAAAGAGGAATTAAAGGAGCATCCAATGCAAGTAAGTTAGATAAACAAATATGGGATGAGTTTTATAATAATTGGGATGCCGCTTTAATTGAAAGCGAAAAATTATTGGCCCAAACAAAACACACAACCATTGAAAAATTAAATAAGATTGAAATTGATGATTTACCAGGAGAAGGAAAAGAAAAAGAAAGATTGGTTAAAGTAAGAGTTAATCAGTCAATTTTCAGAACAATGATTTTGGCGACTTACAATAACAAATACTGTATTACACGAATTGACAATACGGATTTACTAATTGCAAGTCATATTGTACCGTGGAGCAAGGATGAAAAGAATAGATTAAACCCAATGAACGGACTTTGTCTAAATGCATTACATGACAGAGCATTTGATAAAGGGTTGATTACAATTTCAGCAGATGATTATAGCATTATGGTTTCATCAAAGTTAAAAAAGAAAAATAATGTTGATAGCATGGAACTAAATTTTTTGCGTCTTGATGGCGGGAGTATTTTACTGCCTGATAAATTTTTACCTTCAAAAGAATTATTAAAAATTCATAACGATTTTTTTAAAGCATGAATATTTTTGTATTTGAGCCTTCACTTTGGGTACCCCCCACAAACCATTTTCATTCCCACAACCCCTCCATCATTGATTTCCCCCTTTATTAATCGCCTAACCACCCCAAATATTCAAAACCCCCTCCCCCAAAAAATTACCACTTTGGAGTATTGTGCAGGTCAAAAAATTTTTTAAAATTTGTCCCGTTAAAAAAATTAATCATTTTAAAAATTAAAAACTATGAGCTCAACATCCGAAAAAGGCTACGCCAAAACGGTGGGTAATTTCGAAGACCTGATTTCTGCCTGCAATGGTTTCGGCAGTAAGTACGTCCCATCACGTAAAGCACTTGAAACCGCCAACCTGCAAACACTTCATCAATCAGCCGTAGCGGCCATTAAAGATGTAAGCACAGCAAAGGCAGCTAAAATTATTGCAGTAAACCAGCGCCAGCTTGTGTTCGAACCCATTAAATCGCTGGCAACAAAAGTGATAAATGCACTAATAGCCTGCGCTGCCGACAAAAAAATGGTGGCCGATGCCCGAACCATCAACCGCAAGCTGCAGGGCGTAAGGGCACCCAAGGCAGCGCCGCCTCCGCCCACCAATGAACCGGCTGCCGATGAATCAGAAAAAAAAATATCGGCATCGCAGCAAAGCTTCGACAGCCTGCAGGCCCACTTCGGCGATCTGCTGGAGCTGATTTTAAAAGAAGGCAAATACAAACCAAACGAAGCTGAATTGCAAACAGCATCATTAAGCAGTTCTTTTAGTAATCTGCAAACCTCCAATACAAATGTGATAAACGCAAACACAGAATTGAGCAATAAAAGAATTAACAGAGATACTGTATTATATGCCGAACCCGATAGCCTGGTAGACATTGCCCTTGCAGTAAAAGTGTATGTAAAATCTGTATTTACAGTAAAAAGTCCGCAGTATAAACAAATAAGTAAACTGCAGTTTCCAAAAAGGAAAAAAGACTAAACAGTTAAAGCAGGCAGCAGTTAAAAAAATGCTGCCTGTTTTGTTTTAATAACCCCGGCAAAAATAAAATTCCCTATTAAGCTGATATAATTGTTCACCCGGCTGATATAGTTTACGATGTTGCTGATATAGTTTTCAATGTTGCTGATATAATTTGCGATGTTGCTGGTATAATTTGCGATGTTGCTGGTATATTTTACGACGTTGCCAGCATATTTTATAATGTGCCCGATATAGTTAAGGGTGCGACTGATAAAGTTTGCAATGTTGCTGATAAAGTTGGTGATGTGCCTGATAAAATTTTATGCTAATTTATTACTTATCACCAGCTCTTTCATTCAGTTCTTTATAAGCAAGAATAATTTCAGTTAGCTTTTTATTGGCTTTATGTAAAAGAAGTGAATTGTAAATTTCCACACCTTCAATCAGTGCAATGCCATCTTCTTTCAGCAATGAACCATCATTGTATTTCCAAAACCATAAATCAAATTTTCGTTTTCTTGCTAATTGCCTTTCATCAATACTGTCGCAAACATATACCGAAACGTTTTGCAGTTTAGCAAAAAACATTTTAAATACTTCAAGTATGGTAACGCCAATCCGGTCGTCATTTATGCTGCTGTCTGCATCACCTTCCAGCACATCAATGTTAAAAGAAAAAACATTTTCGGCAATAGCCGGATAATCTGAAAACATATAGCTGTAATCCAGAAAATAGATAGCATATCTTATTCCCTGCTCAGTCAAAAACTCATAAGAGTATTGGTCATTTTCCTGTAATAGATAAGGGCTTAACAAAGTTGAACTTTTCCTTTATTGCTGAAATTTTACCACCCTTTTGCAAATGCTGCTGTATAGCTTTCTTGTCTTCAAGTATTTTCTTGAAAATTGAAGCTCCCCTGGAGTTGGAAGAAGATTGTATGTTTGTTTTCTTTTGCATTTCAAAAAGCTAAAAAATCTTTTTGCCCCCGTGCCGCTACAGGCAACACCCATCATGAAATGAGATATGCAGGCTCAAAACTCTTTAGCAGTACAAAACTAATAAAAAGTGGCGATAATGTGGTAACACGGGTTAAGAAATGATATTGTACACATGCACCAAAAACCCTCAAAAACGACCCCATGTTTTAAAAACATAAGTCAATAATTGCCATTTTAGACTTACATTAGCATAATATGAGTCAAAATAAGCAAGATATGATTGAGCCGCTGCCTTTAAAAGCAGATGTAGAAACACGGGCTGTGTTGCGCAAAACAGCTTTGGCTCATAAGGCATTGGCCGAATTGAAGGGGGTTATTACCAGCATACCCAACCAGAACATTTTAACCGAAACACTCATACTAAGGGAAGCAAGAGAAAGCTCGGCTGTAGAAAATATCATCAGCACATTTGCCGAAGTGTACCAAAGCAGTTTATTTGCCAGCCAGTTTGCATCGCCTGCCGCCAAAGAAGTACACCTGTATGCCGGGGCTTTAAAAACAGGATATGAGTTGGTAAAAAAGAATGGGCTGCTAACCAATAACCTTATTCTGCAGATACAGGAACTGGTAGAAGGCAATAAAGCCGGATTTAGAAAACTGCCCGGAACTAAATTACTCAATGACACAACCGGCGAAGTAGTATATATGCCGCCACAGGATTATGATACCATTGTATCCTTAATGAACAACCTTGAAATTTTTATGAATGATGATACCATGATGGATGCAGACCCGCTTGTGAAGATGGCCATCATGCATCACCAGTTTGAAAGCATTCACCCGTTTTATGATGGCAATGGAAGAACGGGCCGTATCATCAATATACTTTTCCTGATACAAAAAAAATTACTTGATCTTCCGGTGCTTTACCTGAGCCGGTATATCATTAAACATAAAAACGATTATTACCGTTTGCTGCAGGCTGTAAGGCAAACCGGCGAATGGGAAGAATGGATTGTTTACATGCTGGATGGCATAGAGCAAACTGCCAGTGAAAGCATTGTACTCATTGGCCATATTAAAAAGCTGATGCAGCAATACAAACAAAGCATACGCACAACATTACCAAAAATGTACAGCCAGGATCTGCTTAATAATCTTTTTAAATACCCTTATACCAAAATTGAATACCTGGAAAATGATTTGGGTATAAGCCGCAGTACAGCTATCCGTTATTTAAAAGAACTGGAGAAACTAAAATTATTGGAGAAGCAAAAGATAGGGAGAGATAATTTTTATATCAATCAACCCCTTTTTAATCTGCTGGCGGCAAATAAATAATTACGCTGCACATTTTTTTCGCCTGCATTCTCCGCCCAGGTTCTTGTCTCCACGAACCATATTCGTTCGCCTGTATTCCTGTCACACGAATACATTTTTTAAAAATTTTATCAGCCTTTTGCAAATGCTGCTATATGGCTTTCTTTTCCCGTTGTCAGCAAGCGGCCATAAAAAAAATTTCCTGTTATACTATTTTAGTATTACTTTTTAAATTCATTCATAACTTAAAAAAAATACTATGCTCACTAATTTGCAAATGGTTACCCGGTTTGGGCAAGCCGGCGACCCCGACAATTTTACCGTAGTCTCTCTTCCTTACCCAATGCGTATTGCATGGGACACTACCCTGATAACATCCCGTATGCAATGCCATAAACTGGCGGCACATGCTTTTTTAAATGTGTTTGATGAGCTGCTTGCAGTATATGGTATTGAAAAGTTACGCAGCCTGGGCATTGATTTGTTTGGCGGCTGTGTAAACTTCAGGCCAATGAGGGGCACCGAAAAAAAATATGAGGCGGCGCTTAAAGCAAAAAATGCCAGGCTGGCGGCTACTTATTTAAGCAAGCATAGCTGGGGCACCGCCATCGACCTTGACCCCGCCCGCAATACATTAAAAGAAACAAGCCGAACAGCCCGTTTTGCAAGGCCCGAGTATAAGCAAATGATAGACATATTTTATAAACACGGGTTTATTGGTTTAGGACGAGAAGAAAACAGGGACTGGATGCACTTTGAACTAAAATAGAAAATAGACATCGCTTATTTTGAACTGACAAAAAACCCGGGGCTTGCAAAACAGCAGTGCATTCACCCGGTGTAATGTTGAGAACGGCTGAGCAATTACTTTACCCCATATTACAACCTGGCGGGGCTGCAGTTAAACGTTTTTGCTCTGCTGTTAAAAGGCATTTGCATTAATTTATTAATAAGCTTTATTAATTCTTGTAATTGTTATTTATTATGGCTATTTTACCTGCCTGTTTACATAGTTGTATGCTACATACCTTGGTTAAGCAGTCTTCCATTCACATACTTTTTATAACCAAAACTTCATTAACATGAAAAAATTGCTTTTTATTTTATTTGCATCCCTTGCTGTTTTTGCAGCCTGCAACGACAAAGCCGATTCCAAAACCGGCGACAATGGCAGCAGTATTAAATTGCCCTACGAGGCCACTTATTCCTCCAATTTCACCAGCAATGTTTCCGACTCGGACCTGCTGCTGGTGCTGAACAGTTACAAGTATTGGGAAAACGGCGATCTTAAAGCCTTACGCACCACCATGGGCGACAGCATGTATGTAAATGCGTCTAATGGATTTGTATTTGCCGGGCTAACCGATACACTGATGAAGACATGGGTATCTCAAAGAGACAGCTTAAGTTCTGTAAAGATAACTATGAGCGCCTGGGTAAAAAGCCATTCGGTAAAAGACACTGCCGATTTTATTACTACCTGGTACAAAGAAATAGATACCTACAAAACAGGCCGTGTTGATTCTGCCAATTATGCCGATATCAATGGTTTAAAAAATGGTAAAATAAACTGGTTCTCTTCCTACAAGCAAAAGCTGAAACTGTAATAATTGATTTTATATAACACAATAACCTGCCTGCACAAAAGGCGGGTTTTTTTTGGAGTAATATTTCCTTCATATTGTACGGTAGCTTCTGCTTCCTTCTTTTTAACTTACAGGTTCAAGTTTTTTTATGAAAAAAAATCTGTTTGCAGTTGTACTGCTGTTTACATCATCATTAATTTTTGCCCAAAATAAACCGGCTTATATTTTATACAATACCAACGGCAAAAAAGTATCGTATAAAAAAATGCTGAAGAAACTTGTGCAAAAAGATATTGTAATGATTGGCGAACTGCACAACAACGCCATCAGCCACTGGATGGAACTGGAGATAACGAAAGACTGTAAAGAAAAACGTAACCTGGTGTTGGGTGCCGAAATGTTTGAACAGGATAACCAGGCCGCACTTGATCTTTATTTACAGGGAAAACTTTCGGCCAAAGGATTAGACAGCATGGCCCGCCTCTGGAAAAATTATCCTACTGATTATGCTCCGCTCGTAAATTTTGCCAAAGAAAATAAGATCGCATTTGCCGCTACCAATATTCCACGCCGCTATGCCTCGATGGTGAGCAAGGGCGGATTTGAAGTACTGGATACCATTCCTACAGTTGCCAAAACCTGGATCGCTCCCCTGCCCATCGCCTACGACAGCACCCTGCCAGGGTATAAAAATATGGTGACCATGATGGCAGGCCACGGAACACCCAACATGATAAAGGCTCAGGCCAGCAAGGATGCCACGATGGCTCATTTCATCTTAAAATATTTTGTACCCGGCAGCCTATTCATTCATTATAACGGCAGCTACCATTCCGAGAATCACGACGGTATTGTATGGTATTTAAAACAGGCAAAGCCCGATCTTAAAATTATAACCGTCACCACTGTTTCGCAGAAAGACCTCAAACAGCTCCTGGATGAAAATAAGAATAAGGCTGATTTTATTATTTGTGTGGATGAGGATATGACGAAGACGTATTAGCCTTCCCAATTTTTTTTGCTCCCGGTAAAATCAATATTCTTCCTGGCATTGAAGGTGGCATTGTCGAACCCG
>JANNAM010000203.1:0-16672 GCA_031384415.1 Bacteroidota bacterium | reverse complement strand
TGCCATTTTTATGCCGGCAATGGTGCCGCCGGCATTGCTGTGGTCGCCGCTGATAACCACCGGAAAAAAATTTCCTTTTATAGATTCTGAAACAGCTTTACTGATGCGTTCGTACATAGTGAGCACTCCATGAATGCGTTTGGCAAAAGGCGACTGAATGGGCTCAAACAACAATTTATTTTCCACTTCAATTTTTTCAGAAGGAAAGTGAACAAAGAAATTGCTCATAAAATCCAGGGCTGCAATTTTAATGGCTTCAATGCCAAGGCTGGCGCCACGGGTGCCGGCCCCAATTTCTGAAGGAACTTCTATCAGTTTAATATTCTTCATGAGTTTTATTTATTCCAGAATTCTTCGAGTAAAACATTAAGCTTGGCAATGTCAGAGTCATTTAGCGAACCTATTAATTCTATAATTACAGAATCCTGTATCGTAATAATTTTATGCATCCTTATAACCGATGGTTTGTGAAGATTACAATATTGCCAACCTTCAATTGGCAAATCAAACGATGATGTTGGAAAGCTACTTGTAATTCTTGCAGTAATCAAATCACTATCCCCGGTGTTTTTAAGCACAATGGCCGGCCTTATTTTGATTCCGGAAAAATCTGAATATGGAAATTTAAGAACAACAATATCTCCTCTTTTATAATTCATTATTGCTGGCCATATTTTTTTTCATAAAAATCATCATTGTCTTCGTAGTTATTGAAAAAAGCTGTAAGCCCTGTTTTTTTGAAAAGCATTTCTTCTTCTTCTTCCGATAACCCTGCAGGAACAATCATTACTTTTACTTTTTCATCAGCATGAAGCTGCATGCTCACCTCATCTGGAACGTTAATGCTGTGAGTAGATATTAGCTTGGTTTCAAATTCTATTACCGGCATAAATTTTTATTTATCCAAATTTACAATTATTATTTTAAAGGGTTAACCCCGTTCAATGTTCCAATGCAATCAACAATTTTAAACCTTACAAACATATCTTCACTATACCATTTTTCTGTTCTTGTTTTCACAATCACTTCTTTGTGTTCTTTCATCTGGTAAGCAAAATTTTTCATGTCTTCCTTGCTTTTCCAAACGCTGAAAGTGGCCTGCTTAACCCAGGGAACTTCGCCAATGCCATAGGAAGTAATAAAGCCTTTTGCGCCTGCCATTTGAGAAGCAACTCCGTTTACATGTTTCCAGAATTGTTTCAGCTTATTTAAACGAATGCTTGCCCTGGTTAGTATGGCAATCTGTCCTTCGTAATCAGATTTAACGGGCAGTTCCCCAAATACTTTTTTGCCATCCCATAAGCCGTGGCCTTCTATTGGGTCAAGTAAAAAAGTAGCGGTTTCGCATTTAAAAAGTCTGAACCATTTGCCAATGAAAGAGCCGTAGAGAGAACGGAGTTCAGTGTCCTGAGTTAGGGATGATGGTTTATCAATTGCAAACTCCGAACTATGAACTGACAGAATTCCCCATTGCTGCCAGTCGGGCTTTTTATCAAAGGTTCCGTTTTTGCCGCAGCCAAGCAGTTTCCAAAAAGTTATCTTTTTATTAAACCATAGCGGTATGCGGTGCAGCGCCATTGCCAGCAGCGCAAAAGGAATGAAACGTTTGCGGTATCGAATGATGGTGAGTGTAACAGTCATATCCGGGATGTGCAATATAGTTTAAACTTTTTCGTTCTTATATTGAGTTAAACACATGAAATCCTTAAACTAAGTTTGTTTGTGCTTGAATTTAATGATTAAGCCTCCTTATTCTTAAGAAGGCTTTTTTATTTGTCCAATTGTCTGAACGTGGATTTGGGTGGATTGAAAGGATTAAGACGGATTTATTCTACATAAAACAGCCATTGAAAAAATCAACGGCTGTTTTACAATCTGTCAAATATTATCCTTTATTAAAACTGCTCTAACTTACTAAAGAAAAAATCTCCTTCAATTTTTGCGTTCTCATCACTGTCACTTCCGTGAACAGCATTTTCGCCAACAGAAGCGGCATATAATTTACGTATGGTTCCTTCTTCGGCATTGGCCGGGTTGGTAGCACCAATCAGTTTCCTGAAATCTTCCACCGCATTTTCTTTTTCCAGAATGGCCGCAGTAATAGGGCCACGGCTCATAAACTCAACCAGCTCGCCGTAAAAGGGACGTTCTTTATGCACTTCGTAAAACTGCCCTGCTTTTTCGCTGCTTAGGTGTGTCATTTTCATAGCTACAATGCGAAAACCTGCTGCATTAATCATTTGCAAAATAGCGCCGGTATTTCCTTTGGCCGTAGCATCCGGCTTAATCATAGTGAATGTTCTGTTGCTCATTAGTTATTTTTTTTGAGCCGCAAAGATAGGGAACGATTGCAGATTTGAGATTTACGATTTTCGATTTACCACCTGCAGTTAAAAATGAGGAGAAATCTAAAATCGCAAATCTGCAATCCAAAATTACAATTGGTTTATCAACGTTTTAAGCTACTTTTGCGCCGCTTTATGCAGCCGATACAAAATATATTTCCTTTACTGAACCAGCCACGCAAAGTGGTTATTACAACTCATCTGAAACCCGATGCCGATGCAATGGGTTCATCGCTGGGGCTGTATCATTTTTTGCTGCAATTTGGCCACGAGGTAACAGTAATATCGCCTACTAACTGGGCTACATTCTTAAACTGGATGCCTGGTTGTAAGCAGGTACTTGATTTTGAAAGCCCTAATGACAAAGCAGCTGTCTTTATTGAAAATGCCGACTGGATTTTTTGTTTGGATTTTAATACACTTGGACGCACAAAAAATATGGCTGATAAAATTTTAAATGCCAAAGCAGACAAAATTTTAATTGACCATCACCGGGAACCACAGGAAGAAGTGTTTGCTTACGGCTTTAGTGACACTTTAAAAAGCAGTACTGCCGAAATGGTATATGATTTTATTATAGCATCGGGGCATGGCGATAAAATCAACAATGAAATTGCAGAATGTCTTTATGCAGGTGTGATGACAGATACAGGTTCATTTCGTTTTCCAATAACTTCGGCTGCTGTGCACAGGATGGTGGCCGATTTAAAAGACAGGGGATTGCAGCAAAGCATGATTCATGAAAACCTGTTTGATAATTTCCTGGAAGAACGTTTTCGTTTTTTTGGCCATGTATTACTTAACAGGATGGAAATTTTTTATGAGTACAACACCGCACTGATTGCAATACCGCAAATTGATTTAATAAAGTTCAATGTAAAAACCGGCGATACAGAAGGGTTGGTTAACTTTCCGTTAAGCATCCAGGGAATTAAACTGGCGGCCATTGTTATTGACAGGGGAGAAGAACGCAAATGTTCTTTTCGCAGCAAAGGCAATTTTGATGTAAATACTTTTGCAAGAAAATATTTTAGCGGCGGCGGCCACTTTAATGCAGCAGGCGGGCAAAGCAAAGACTCATTAGATGAAGTAGTAAGGATTTTTAAAGCTGCCATGAAAGAAAACGCAACCGAATTAAGCAGTTATCAATTTTAAAAAAAATAAAAACAATGAAACAATTTTTTTATCTAAGTGTGCTTGCAACAATCTTTTTATCTGGTTGCACCGAAGGGTTTAAAAAAACCACCGATGGCCTCGAATACAAAATTATTACTTCGGGCAGCGGCAAAACAATCCAGTACGGCAATTTTATGCAATTGCAAATAAGGAACTGGTATAATAACGGTAAAAAAGATACCGTTCTGGGAAATTCAGAAAATTCTATGCCGATGATCCAGATGTTTGATTCAGTATCAACACCATTGGTGTATTATAATATTTTGCGTCAGCTTCGCAAAGGCGACAGTGTTGTTATCCGCATTTCATCTGACAGTGTTATGAAGAAAAATCCCATGAGTATTCCACCGTTTGTTAAGAAGGGACATTATTTTTACACTGGCCTGAAGTTGATAAGTATTTTTGAAAATGGTGCACAGGCCGACAGTGCCCAAAAAGCAGCCATGAGAGAAATAACTGTAAAAGATTCAATAAGAAATATTACCCAGTTAACAACCGACAGTAAAATAATTGAAGATTACCTTGCAAAAAATAAAATTACTGCGTTAAAAGCTGCAGCAGGCACTTATGTTGAAATTGTTCAGCCCGGTACCGGAATAAAAATTGATTCGTCAGTAACAGTAAAAGTAAATTACACAGGCAGAACTTTTGCCGGAAAAACTTTTGACTCAAATACAGATCCTGCTTTTCAGCATGTTCAACCCTATAATGTTCCAATGTATCCTTCCAGGCCAGGGCAACCCGGTGTAATAAAAGGCTGGACAGACGGACTGGCTTTATTAACCAAAGGTGCAAAGGCAAAATTTTATATTCCCTCATCACTGGGTTATGGGTCGCAGGGCAATGGCGGCGATATTAAGCCTTACGATATTTTGATATTTGATATTGAAATTGTAGATGTGCTTACCAATGAGCAGGCCGCAGCAGAGGCAGCGGCAGAACAGAAAAAGGCTGAATTACTGCAAAAACGTTTTACAGACAGCTTAAGAAATGCTGAACGTCTGGACAGTTTAAAAAATAAAAAGTAAATAAATCTTCCCGGTCAAAATATTTTAGCGCCATCATTTACCTGATGGCGTTTTTTTATATGCCATAAATAAATCAACAGCTTCTTTTGCTTCTTTAACATCATGCACCCTCAGAATTGAAGCGCCATTCATTAATGCAATGGTATTTAAAACAGTTGTTCCGTTCAATGCTTCTTCAGCAGTTGTATTAAGCGTTTTGTAAACAGTGCTTTTGCGGCTGAGGCCGGCAAGCAATGGTTTATCCAGCATTTCAAAAATGGATAAATGCTGCAGCAGTTGAAAATTATGTTCAATCGTTTTGCCAAAACCAAAACCGGGGTCAATGATGATGTCTTTGATGCCGGCTTTTTTGTACTCATCAATTTTGAAGATAAAAAAATCAAGCACTTCTTTTACCACATCATCGTACTGCGGATTTTTTTGCATGTTATCTGGTGTACCCTTTATGTGCATACAGATATAAGGAACATTGAGCGAAGCAACCGTTTCAATCATAGCAGCATCCATCGTTCCGCCACTGATGTCATTCACTATTGAAGCGCCTGCTTCAACCGCCAGTTTTGCAACTTCGCTTTGATAAGTATCAACTGAAATAGTTGCTTCCGGAAAATTTGCATGAATGAGTTCAATAACAGGAATTACTCTTTTTAATTCTTCTTCCGCCGAAATGCGTTCGCTGTTTGGCCGGGTGCTTTGCCCGCCAACATCTAAAATATCAGCGCCATCATCAATCATTTTTTTTGCCAAAGCCAGCATATCTTCATTTATATTTCCTTTGTAAAACGAATCGGGTGTGGCGTTGATGATGCCCATCACCAGTGGTTTGCCGATGGTAAGTAATTTTCCTTTGCAGTTAATGCTGTACATCACCTTAATTCAATTATTTTTGGGCTAAGGTAGTTAAAGCTGAATAAAGGTATTCAGTACAAGAGTGCGACGCAACAATATTGAGCAGAATTACTGAAGCCGGTAACATAAAAAAAATGACAACCAACGAGCAATTTGACAGCGTAATAAAAAGCTGCAAAGAAATTTTTTTAAAGAAGACAAAAGATTATGGCACTTCGTGGAGGGTTTACAGAACCATTTCGGTAGCCGACCAGATTTATATTAAAGCCAAACGCATCCGTACCATACAGGAAGCTGGTGTTCAAAAAATTGGCGATGATATTACCAGTGAGTTTAAGGGAATGCTTAATTATGGAATTATTGGATTGATTCAGTTAGATATTGAAGATGATGAACTGGAAGAATTGCCTTACGATGAAGTGGAAAAACTCTACAGTGAAAAAGCAGCCATTGCCAAAAAATTAATGGAAGATAAAAACCATGATTATGGAGAAGCATGGCGTGAGATGAGCCAGGAAAGTTTTGTGGATTTGATACTGGCAAAAATTTTACGCATCAAACAGATTCTGGTAAACAAAGGACAAACCATCATGAGCGAAGGCATTGATGCCAATTATTACGACATCATAAACTATGCAGCATTCGGATTGATATTGATTGAGGAAGGGGTTCATGGGGTATAGTCAATGGACATTGGTCAATAGTCCATAGTCATCGCAGGCTTTTTCCATGAACTATCAACCATTGACTATTAAACAACAGCAAAAAAATCATACAGCATGAAAGCAACCGTAAACATTGCAAGATTTTTAGTAGGTGCATTATTTATTTTCTCCGGCCTTGTAAAAGCAATTGACCCTTTGGGTCTTGCATATAAGATGCAGGAGTTTTTTGAAGCATGGGCCGCCAGTGGTTTTATGAAAGGCTTGATGGACTGGCTGGGTGAAAATGCCTTACTTTTTTCTGTAAGCATGAATGTACTGGAAGTTGCATTGGGTGTTGCATTGCTGCTGGGCTGGTGCAAAAAACTTACCACCTGGCTTTTATTGCTGCTGATTATCTTCTTTACTTTTTTAACCAGCTATGTATTGTTCAGTGGCAAAATAAGGGCCTGCGGTTGCTTTGGCGATTGTATTCCGCTTACGCCCATTCAAACATTTACCAAAGATTTAATTTTATTGTTGCTTATCATTTTGATACTGGCTGGGCAAAAACATATTCAACCGTTGTTTAAAAAAGTAATTGGCACTTTGCTGGTGGTTCTTTCTATTTTGCTGGTTTCATTTGTTCAATGGTATGTTTTAAAACATTTGCCTTTGAAAGATTGTCTGCCTTTTAAAAAGGGAAACAACATTCTTGAATTAAGAAAGATGCCCAAAGATGCAGTGCAGGATAAGTTTGAATATGTTTTTGTTTATGAAAAAGACAATGTGAAAAAAGAGTTCAAAGTAACTGCCATGCCCGACAGTACCTGGAAATTTATAGAACGCAAACAAACACTGGTGCAAAAAGGAAAAAATAATGTACCACTGATTAATGATTTTTCTTTGGCCACTCAAAGCGGCAATGATTCAACAGAAGCAGTGCTGGGGCAAACCGGCGAATATTATTTGTTGTTTGTAAAGACTGATAATATCAGCGATGCTGTTTGGAATAAAATAGTTTCATTTAACGGAAAAAGAAATAAAGCAACGCCATTATTTATTGTAACGCCGCAGCCAAAAGAAATGAACCAGCGGTTTAACCTGGGCAAAGCGGCAATGAATATTCCCATACTAACAACAGATGCCACTGCAGTAAAAACGGCTGCAAGAAACAATGTAGTATTGTATTTAATGAATGGCCCCGTTGTGCAAAATAAGTGGAGCGGCGAAGACCTGAGGGATGCTATTAAAAAGTAAGAACTGCAGTTTTAAACATTTTTAATTCTTAATTAAAAAGCTTGAAGTATTTCTTAAAAAAAGTATTCTACTCTCTCCTTGTACTGCTTGGTGTGGTGGTGCTTGTCTTCATAATGTTCCAGGGCTTTGGCGATCCGGCCAGGATGATTGTTGGGCAAACGGGAGATAAAAAAACAATGGACAATATCCGCAAGGATTTATATTTAGATCAGCCCAAATGGAAACAATTTGTTTTATACCTGAATGATGTATCTCCCGTCTGCATCCATTCAAAACAAGACATTGAAAAGAAAAACCTGAAAGGCTTTTTTATTGGCGGCAACACAAAGTTGGGCATAAAAGTTCCTTACCTGCGCCGCAGTTATCAAACCAAAAAAGAAGTAGGGCAGGTGCTGATGAATGCATTGCCTGGCACATTGATGCTGGCACTGGCTGCCATGTTGTTTGCAACTATCGTTGGTATTTTACTTGGTGTAATTGCTGCGGTAAAAAAAGGAAGCTGGATGGATACGTCAGCCGTATTTGCAAGCATTGCTGGCATATCGGCACCTTCATTTTTTATGGCCATTATCATTGCATATTTTTTTGGTGTGGTGTTGCATGATTATACCGGATTGAACTTGACTGGCAGCTGGTTTGAGATAGATGAAGTAACCGGCGAAAAATATCTTACACTTAAAAACTTAATTCTTCCTGCATTTACGTTGGGTATAAGGCCACTTGCAATTATTACGCAACTTACCCGAAGCTCCATGCTGGATGTGCTGAGCCAGGATTACATACGCACCGCTTATGCAAAAGGCCTGCGTAAAAGAACAGTCATCTTTAAACATGCATTACGCAATGCACTCAACCCGGTTATAACAGCTATTACGGGTTGGTTTGCCGAGTTGCTGGCGGGTGCTTTTTTTGTGGAATATATTTTTGGCTGGCAGGGCCTTGGCAAAATAACCGTGGATGCTTTGGGTAAACTGGATTACCCGGTGGTGATGGGTTCTGTACTGGTAAGCGCCAGCATTTTTATTTTGATAAATATGCTGGCAGATGTATTATATGGAATGGTGGATCCGAGGGTGAAAGCGAATTAATTTTTTTGAACAGGTAATATTTACCTTATCAATATTCTTGTGAACTTGTTCAGTTATTCTTTTTTTGGTAAAAGGAAAGAATAATCTCAATTGTTCGTCATGCTAATTGGCAGCTTTAATTACTTATTATTCCTCTTAAATAATTTCCCCCGGATATTCTCACCCTTTCAGTAAATTGCATTGCTGAAAAAACAGCATTTACTTTCTTTTCAAAATTAAAACTTACAACTATGACACTTTGGATTGTTCTTGGCGTAGTAGCCTTACTCATTCTGTGGATTATTGGTATGTACAACGGAATGGTAAAAGCAAAAATAAAAATTGATAACGCATGGAGCGATATCAGCGTATTCCTGAAAAAACGTTTCGATCTTATACCAAACCTTGTAAACACTGTAAAAGGCTATGCAGCCCACGAAAGCCAGACGCTTGAAAAAGTAATACAGGCTCGTAACGCTGCAGTTGCTGTTCCTTCAGGCGATGTGGCAGGCATGGCAGCCGCCAACCAGCAACTGGGTGGTGCATTGCGTGGTTTACTGGCCATTGCAGAGAGCTATCCCGATTTAAAGGCCAATGCACAGTTCCTCGAACTGCAGACAGCTTTGCAAAACATTGAAGGCGAACTGAGCAGTTCACGCCGCTATTACAATGCTACTGTAAGAGATTTTAATACTTCTATTCAGCAATTTCCCGGAAACCTGGTGGCTGGAATTGGCAAATTTACTCCCCGTGAATTTTTTGAGCTGGAAGATAAAGCAGAAGCTAAAAATGTGGAAGTAAAATTCTAAACTAGATTATCTACGGCCTGCAGCTAACTTGCAGGCCTTTTATTTTTTACTTATTGCAATGAAAAAACTTTTTGTAACGCTTATATTTTTTGCCGGTATATCTGCAGCAGCATCTGCTCAGGAATATTTTACCATACAGCAATACGATATATCTGTTAAGGTAAACAAAGATGCAACACTGGATATTACAGAAACCATCAATGTTCATTTTACAGCGTCACGCCACGGAATATTCAGGATGATACCTGTTAACTACAAACTGGCGCCATTGGCCCCTGGTACCGAAAAAGCCGACAGGCAACTGGAATCAAATGGTAAAGCACAAACTTTTTTAGAAGATATAAGTGTAGAAGGCTGGGATTACAGCGTAAATAACAAAGGCGATTACAAAGAAATTAAAATCGGCAATAAAAAAATATGGGTTGACGGCGACCAGGAATACATCATCCATTACAAACTTTTAAACGCCATTAATTTTTTTAAAGATAAATCCGAACTTTATTTTAACGCAATAGGTGATAAATGGGAAACGACTATTGAAAAAGTAAATGTTACCATAGAGTTGTACAACGCTTTACCGGCTGAGCCTTCTTTTTTTGTTGCTACAGGTTACACAGGTTCTAAGGAAAATAATTCAGTTTCAAAATGGACAGGTAACAGAATTTTTACCGCCAGCACTACAAAATCATTGCGTAGTTATGAGGGTGTAACAGTTGGAGTTGTTTTTCCCAAAGATTATTTAACTAAACAAAACTTCATGCTTCGTGGCCTGAAGTGGCTGATAATGCCGGCCATTGTTTTCTTTTTAATGTTTGTTATCTGGAGCAAATGGGGCAAAGATGAAAAACTAACTGTTACAACAGAATTTTATCCGCCCAAAGATGTAAGCCCGAGTGTTGCAGGTTATATTATAGATGATACACTTGACAAAAGAGATTTAACAGCGCTGGTTCCTTACTGGGGTGCTGGTGGTTATTTGAAGATAAGAGAAACCGGCAAAAGCGATTATGAGTTTATTAAAGTAAAAGATTTGCCAGGCAGTGCGTTAACTTTTGAGAGAACATTATTCAACGGAATATTTGCAAGCGGCGATAATGTAATGCTTAGCAGTTTAAAAAATGTATTGTACAGTTCTATGAATTCTGCCAAATCGCAACTGGAAGGTGAAGTAAATAAAAATGATTACTATACTCCGGGTTCCAGGGGTATGAGTGGTTTTTTTGTTTTGCTTGGTTTGGTATCATTGGGTTACGGCGGTTATCATTTATTCAAATACTGGGGCGACCCGGTTTGGTTCAGCCTGGCATTTATTGCCAGTGGCATCATTACCATTGCTTTTGGTTTACCGATGGCTAAAAAAACAAGAAAGGGAAATGAACTCTACCAAAAGTTAGCCGGGTTTAAAGAGTTTATTACCATGGTGGAGAAACCAAGGCTGGAACAATTTTTAAAAGAAGATAAAGATTACGTTGATAAAGTATTGCCTTTTGCAATTGTTTTTGATGTGGCCGATAAATGGAAAGACAAATTGAAAGACCTTGACATACCACCACCCAACTGGTATGCAGGAAATTACAGCGGCTTTACAACATATATGTTCCTCAGCAGCCTCAACCGTTCGATGAACACCATGTCAGAAAATTTTTACAGCACCCCCAGCAGCAGCGGCAGCAGTGGCGGAAGCTGGAGCAGCGGCGGTGGCGGTGGTTTTTCGGGCGGCGGCTTTGGCGGCGGCGGCGGCGGAAGCTGGTAGCATTTTCCCCATTCTGTTTAAAAAATAAATATCTACGGTTGCGCCATTTTGCAACCGGCAGGAGTCTATTGTTTGTGCTTTATCAGTTATTTATTGTGGCAAAATTGCAACAATGGCTTTACTGATTTTCTAATTTAAAATAAGTTGCGTACCTTAATGCAGTAATGGATTTTAACCTGCAACATATTCTTACCGGCTGCAAAAAAAATGATACAGTGTCTCAAAAAGCATTGTACATGCAGTATTACAACTTGTTTATGACAATGTGCCTGAGATATGTGAGTGATAAAGCAGATGCAGAAGAGGTATTAAACAATGCTTTTTTACGCATTTTTAAACACATCAATCAGTATAAAAACGAAGGTTCTTTTGAAGGCTGGATGAAAAAGGTTGTAGTAAACAGTTGTTTGGCTTTTATAAGAACTGCAGGTTATGGTGTAAGAACCAAAATTATTTCGTTGCAGGATAATTACGAAGCAAACCATCATTCATCTGCATTAAATGGAAGATATACGGCTGAGGAAGGTATGGAACAAAAGTATAAAAGCGAATATTTGATGCAGCTTTTATTATCGTTGCCGGAAGCAACCCGGCTGGTTTTTAACCTGTACGTTTTTGAAGATTACAACCATAAGGAAATTGCAGAAGCACTGGATATGGCAGAGCGAACATCGCAAAGCCACCTGGCAAAAGCAAGAAAAATATTAAGCACATCGCTTGACAGAAAAGAGCTGATACAAAAAATTCAACGGGTATGAAACAAAGTTACTCAGTAGATGAGATTTTTAAAGAACAGCTAAGCGAAATTGACTTTCCGCAAAAGGAAAAGATGTGGAAGCTGATGGAGGAAAAACTGCAGAAAGATAATGCCGCAGGTAAAAGGCGTATCATTATAATTTTTGCCAGCCTGGCTTTGGTATTGCTTTTAACTATCCCGGCTCTTAAGCTGGGAGATAACGTAGCTCAAAAAAAATCAGCGCCCAATAATAACCTGAAAGAACATTATCAGGCTTCAGCAGATAATACTTCTTTAAAAAACAATACTGATGCTGTTATTATCAACAGTAATACTTTAATCAATAATAGTTCTTCAATAACTGTAAAAGAAAATACCCCTGCTGAAAATACCTATAAACAAAACCGCACTGCAAATATTTCCCGTTTTAAAACAAGTGTATCAATTACATCACCATCTGTTTTTACTGCTGAAGAAACTTCTGCAGAATTAAATTCTCAAACAAGAATTACAGCGCAATTTGATTTGCTCACATCCAAGTTTCCGGGAGCAAATAATAAATTAGCTGCAAACCATTTTCCTTTAGTTGCATCAAACAGTACTCCTGAAAAAAATGTAAAAAGGAGTAATAAAAAATCTCCTTTTGCCATCGAAGCAGGTGTTGACCTTTTGAGAAGGAAACAGGATATTGGTTTTTATGCAGGTGTAACAGTTGAAAAAGTAATTAATCCACAGGTTAGCCTTACAACAGGTTTAAATTTTTCAAAAAATACTTTGTCGCAGAGTTACAGCATTGCAAATAAAGTTCCACCCTTTGATAAGGTTATAGATGCCAATCTTCATAGCATGAGTATGGTAAGATTGCCTGTTCATTATAATCAAAAGCTTCCCAACAGCCGTGTTACAGCCAAAGCCGGGTTAACTGCTGTGTATATATTAAGCGCTAATATTACGAATGTGCCCAATTCTTATGTGGGTAATCCTGCCGATTACCGAAAGTTTACATTGGATGATATTAACCGTTTTAACCTGCTTTTCAGTGCTGGTGTTAATTATAAAGTATCGCCCCGCCTTGCAGTTGAAATAAATGGCCATTTTGGCCTTACCGACCAGGTAAAAGACAAATTTGTGAACCAGTCAAATGTAAATGACAATATGAAAAGCCTGCAGGCTGGTGTTGTTTACAAGTTTAAATAAAATGGCCTGTCAGTTATAAAAAACTTTCAATTGAAGCCAACATTTTGGCTGAATCCCCCTATCTTTGCCGCCCCAAATAGTTCTTTTTGAATTGGGAGTATCGTAAAAAGCGGTACGCTATCACCAAAAAACAATTTTAAAATGGCCAAAGAGATTACAGGCTATGTCAAGCTCCAATGTAAAGGAGGACAAGCCAATCCAGCACCACCAATAGGCCCTGCATTGGGTTCTAAAGGTGTAAACATCATGGAGTTCTGCAAGCAGTTCAATGCCAGAACCCAGGACAAACCAGGGAAAGTTCTCCCCGTATTAATCACCGTTTATGCCGATAAGTCTTTCGACTTTATCATTAAAACCCCTCCTGCAGCGGTTCAGTTGCTGGAAGCAGCCAAATTACAAAGCGGCAGCAAAGAACCTAACCGTGTAAAAGTTGGTAAGGTTACCTGGGCACAGGTTGAAGAAATAGCCAAGGATAAAATGGCTGACCTGAATGCTTTTACGCTTAACAGCGCCATGAGCATGGTGGCTGGTACGGCTCGTAGCATGGGTTTAACTGTAGATGGTAAAGCCCCCTGGGAAAACAATTAATTATCAACCCTGTCTGCCAACAGGCAGGCTTAAAATTTTTAGAAAATGATTACTAAAAAAAGAAAAGTAGCCAATACTAAGGTTGATATTAATAAAGCTTATTCCCTGAAAGAAGCTTCCACCTTAGTTAAAGAAGTAAACACAACCAAATTCGACAGTTCTGTTGATTTGCACATACGTTTGGGTGTTGACCCTAAAAAAGCCGACCAGGCAATTCGTGGTACGGTTTCATTGCCACATGGTACCGGTAAAACTAAAAAAGTACTGGTATTGTGCACCCCCGATAAAGAAGCCGAAGCAAAAGCTGCAGGTGCTGATTTTGTTGGGCTGGATGAATTCATTACCAAGATTGAAGGCGGCTGGACAGATGTAGATGTTATTGTAGCCACTCCGTCTGTAATGCCTAAAATTGGTAAATTGGGTAAAGTATTGGGGCCACGTAACCTGATGCCGAATCCTAAAACCGGAACGGTAACCAATGATGTAGTAGGTGCTATCAATGATTTGAAAGGCGGTAAAATTGCATTTAAAGTAGATAAAGTGGGTATCATCCATGCATCTATTGGCCGTGTAAGTTTTACTCCCGAAAAAATTGCTGAAAACGGCCAGGAATTAATTAACGCTATCGTTAAATTAAAACCATCTTCATCAAAAGGTACTTACCTGAAAGGTGTAAGCATGGCAAGCAGCATGAGCCCCGGCATTGCAATAGACACAAAATCTGTTCAAAACTAAAGCCCCACCTAACCTCCCCGAAAGGGAGGAATTAACGGAGCGAATAAAACATTTGTTATGACAAAACAGGAAAAAAACGAAGTGATTGAAATACTGAAAGGAAAATTCAGCCAGTATAATAACTTCTACATTACCGATACAGAAAGTTTATCAGTGGCACAGGTGACTAAATTACGCCGCCACTGCTTTGATAAGCAGGTAGAAATGAAAGTGGCAAAAAACACTTTAATAAAGAAAGCATTGGAAAGCATTGATGCAGAAAAATATGCAGGCGTTTACGATTCTTTGCATAAAGTAACTGCATTACTGTTCAGCGAAAATCCCAAAGATCCTGCTGTTATTATCAGCGGATTCAGGACAGAAACAAAAGGCGAAAGGCCGCTACTGAAAGCAGCATTCATTAATGGCGATGTGTTTGTAGGCGACAACCAACTGAAAGCGCTTACCAAGATTAAGACCAGGAATGAACTCATTGGCGAAGTGATCGGGTTACTGCAGTCTCCAATACAAAGAGTGTTGGGTGCTTTGCAAAACAGGCCTGAAGCAGTAGAAGCATAATATGCTAATGTGCTGGTTAGCTAATTTGCTAATGAAGGCACGCACACTCTTCGGGTTCATCATTAGCAGGTTAGCACATTAGCTAATCAGCTAATTAAAAAAGGGAAACAATTTTTTTAATAACACTCCGCCGGAGTCAAAAACAGTGAAGGCGGAAAAAATTTAAACATTATGGCAGACGTAAAAGCATTAGCTGAAAACCTGGTAGGTTTAACAGTAAAAGAAGTTCAGGAATTAGCAGAATTTTTAAAATCGGAGTATGGTATTGAACCAGCTGCTGCTGCAGTTGTAGTAAGTGCAGATGGCGGCGGCGCTGCTGCTGTTGAAGAAAAAACAGCTTTCAATGTAATATTGAAAAGTGCAGGAGCCAACAAGCTTGCAATTGTGAAAGTGGTTAAAGAATTAACCGGCTTAGGACTGAAGGAAGCTAAAGATTTAGTAGATGGTGCACCAAAAGCAATTAAAGAAGGTGTTGACAAAGCCACTGCTGAAGACCTGAAAACAAAATTGACTGAGGCTGGTGCCGATGTTGAGATTGCTTAATTTCTTTAAAACAAAAAAAATCAACTTGTGAAAGCTGCTTCGAAAGAAGCGGCTTTTTTTATAGGCTCTGCTTATCTGTTTTCCCTAATTGCCCTTTTCTTCCCTAATCGCTTTGTTATTAAATAAAAACGGCGTACTTTTGCGGCGCTAAAAGCTGCGGCAATAATAGTGGATGGAGCCACACTTACTTAGCATATTATGAGAGTACAATAAATCATATAGCCCCATCTCTTAACAGGGATTTCTACGGGCAAGGCTATGCAGTTACTATGCTGCCATTATGGCTGAAACAAATTCTAAATTTTTAATTCATAATTCTTAATTAAATAACAATGTCTGATTTACGTTATCAACGAAACTTTGGGATTGCGGCTCATATTGATGCCGGCAAAACCACTACTACAGAGCGTATTCTGTATTACACGGGTGTAAACCACAAAATTGGTGAGGTGCATGATGGCGCTGCTACCATGGACTGGATGGCACAGGAGCAGGAAAGAGGTATTACCATTACTTCTGCTGCTACTACCTGCTTCTGGAATTTTCCAATGGAACAGGGCAAAAAAGTTGCCGACACCAAGCAATATAAATTCAACATTATTGATACACCGGGCCACGTGGACTTTACTGTGGAAGTAGAGCGTTCACTTCGTGTGCTGGATGGTTTGCTGGCTTTGTTCTGCGCCGTATCGGGTGTGGAGCCACAGAGCGAAACTGTTTGGCGCCAGGCCAACAAATACAAAGTACCCCGTGTTGGGTTTGTAAACAAAATGGACCGTGCTGGTGCCGATTTCCTGAATGTGGTAAAACAAATTAAAGAAATGCTGGGTGCCAAAGCTGTGCCTTTGCAATTGCCCATTGGTGCCGAAGATGATTTTAAAGGTGTGGTAGATTTGATTACCCTTAAAGCAATGGTTTGGGATGATGCGACACAGGGAATGACTTTTAATGAAGTACCCATCCCGGAAGATATGGTGGAAGATGTGAAAGAATGGAGGCAGCATTTGATTGAAGCCGTGGCTGATTACGATGATAAGTTGCTGGAGAAATTCTTTGACGACCCTAACACCATCAGCGAAGATGAAATTCATGAAGCTATCCGTAAGGCTACGATTGATATTTCTATTATCCCGATGATGTGTGGTTCTTCTTTTAAAAACAAAGGTGTGCAAACTGCTTTGGATGCCATCGTTCGTTACCTGCCCGGCCCAATGGATATTGAAGCTGTTAAAGGAACAAATCCTGATAATGGCGAAGAAATTTTGCGTCATTGCGACCCTAAAGAACCATTCAGTGCGTTGGCATTTAAGATAATGACTGATCCTTTTGTGGGACGTCTTGCGTTCTTCCGGGCTTATAGCGGCCGTTTGGATTCTGGTTCTTATGT
>JANNAM010000139.1:0-14174 GCA_031384415.1 Bacteroidota bacterium | reverse complement strand
GCAAGCCACAAGGGGGTAAATTTTAGGTTTGAAACTCTTTATGTAAACGAAACCTTTTTTGAGTTCACATGCTTCTCCCTTGAAGCTTGAATCTTGCAGCTTAAATCTTGCAGCTTTTCTTTACTTTTGCCCAAACCAATTAACTACAACATGAAATTTTTTATAGACACAGCTAACCTTGCTCAAATTAAAGAAGCGAACGATTTAGGTATCCTGGATGGTGTTACCACCAATCCGTCTTTAATGGCCAAAGAAGGCATCAAGGGCAGTGATGCTGTGATGGCGCATTACAAAACCATTTGCGAAATGGTAGATGGCGACATCAGTGCCGAAGTAATCTCCACCGATTTTGATGGTATTGTTGCCGAAGGAAAAGTACTGGCAGCTATTCATCCTAATATTGTGGTGAAAGTGCCAATGATAAAAGACGGCATTAAAGCATTGAAATGGTTTACAGATAATGGCATCCGCACAAACTGTACATTGGTGTTCAGCGCAGGGCAGGCAATACTTGCTGCAAAAGCCGGCGCCAGTTATGTATCGCCTTTTATTGGCCGGATTGATGACAGCGGCTGGGATGGAATGGAGCTGATTCACCAGTTGCGCCAGATATTTACCATACAGGGTTACAAAACCGAAATACTTGCGGCTTCTATCCGCAACCCCAATCATATTATTAAATGTGCCGAAGCTGGTGCCGATGTTTGCACCTGCCCGCTGGAATCCATTTTAGGTTTGCTGAAACATCCCCTTACAGATATTGGCCTTGCCAAGTTTTTGGAGGATGCGAAGAAGTTTGCTTAAGTAATTATTTACTTTTTGCCTTGACGCAAAAAGTAACAAAAAAGTCAAGGCAGAGGAACGATTACAGCCCGTTCCTGTCCTTTAGCTTTATTCAACTTTTGTACTGCTGTAGCTTCTGCATTTGTTCTCTACTCTTAATTTCGATGCAGTTTTATAAATAGGGAATAGTCTTTAAATCATTTCTTCCCTTTATTCTTTTTTCCTTTGGATTGTTTCATATCATTCAATAATTCATCCACCGTTTTCAGCTTTTCGTCGTTTTCTTTCTTTTTGATGTACATAACAAATTCTTTGTACACAGCCGGATTTGAACGCAGGGTTGCTTTTATTGAAATTTTTTCTGCTGCAAAATTCCTGTCAATCCATAAACTGTTACCATAAAATTTTCCTGCCGATGCTGAGAAGATAATGTGAGTACTGTCTAATGGTAAATACCTGCCGTTTTTTAAGAGGCCGTCTATATTAATGTAATTGTAAGTGCCTTTTTTAAGGCTGTCGGTGTAAAGGTTTACATAAATGCTGTCAATTTTTTGTGCCCTGGTAAAAAAGCTGCAAAAAATGAAGAGGGAAAGTAAAATTTGTTTCAACTGTTTATTGGTTTTCACAAAGATGGAAAAAATTATGCCGATGTCAGGCAATTATTGCGATGAATTGTTAAAGTATGCCAGGAACCGGTCTTGATTTTAAAATGCGGATAAATAATCCGGGTTGCTGACGGAATTAATTTTTAGTACTGTCCGTTTTTTTTACTTCAGGATTTACCGGTGTAATAGTTGGCTGGGTTGTGGTAGCTGGCTGTGTTGGCTTGCTGTTTAATGGTGCACCAACAGCAATATCACAACGATGGTTTGGCTGGCCATGCGGCGGGTTCATGCCCGGTGCTGTTTGTGTTGCAGGTTGTGTAATTATTTTTGTTTGGGCCGGGGTTATTGTTGGAGTAGTAGTGGTGGTGGTAGTTACTGGTTGTGTAGGCTTACTGTCTAATGGAGCACCAACAGAAATATCGCAACGGTGACCGGGCTGGCCATGTGCCGGGTTAAGTTTGCTGGTTGTTGGGGTAATTTGGGTTGTGCTGTTATTTTGTGGGGTAAGATTGACTGTATTGGTTGGTTGTGTGGGATTTGTAATAAGCGGATTTGCAGTGGCAGCATCTGCCGCAGTAGTTTTTTGAGGCGGCGTTGTTGTAGGAGTACTGATTAATGACTTATCATAATCTTCATTTTTATCTGGTGAATCGCATGAAAGCAGTGAAGTAACAAGAGCAGCAGCCAGAACGAGTATTTTACCTGTCATATATTCAATTTATGGATGTGCAAAATACGGCTGTTTTGCTGAATAGCAATGGCGGTTTGGGGGGCGGTGAAAATATTTGGCAGTGGGCGGGAAAGATGGAGGAAACTAAAAGACTTTGGGAAAAATAGTTAACCCAAAAACCAATATATATATATGTGCATTCAGAGCAAACAAAACAAGTTGCAGAGCGGTTTGCCCAATCTAAACCAAAAAATGAAGCTACCGATGTATTTAATTGTGCATGTCTGGACCAAAAATATTTGTTTGAACAAACGGGGCAACATAATTGATTGCCTTTAACTTCAACAATTTGGGGTTCCTTATTTTTAAAAAGTTTCATGGTTAAATATAAATTGATTTTGTAAACATTTAAATTACATAACTCAAAACAGCTTTTTGTTTTGAAGGGTAAAAGTAAAACCCATCTATGTTGATACATGGCAATTTAATCTGTTAAAAGGAAAATAAGGCAGCCATTCCTTTGCATTACCTTCAGCTTTAGCTGAGGCAAAATTTGATAAATAATCCCCGGGCTTTTCACTGAATCCTGCGGATAGCCAAATTAATAAAAAAAACATTCTTCGCTTAGATGAAAGTTTCCCAATGGTATGCTTACGAAAGGATTGCGACCCCGCCTATGGAGGGGGCAAGCTGCAAGGATGACGCCATGAAAAACTATGGCTGGCATCACAATTTTATTACTTCGCATTTTTCACATACCTGTTCAGCCATTCGTTCATTTCCCAAAGCATGTGCAAAATATTTTCTTTGGCGGCATAGCCATGGCTTTCGAAGGGCAGCAGCACAAAACGCACTGTGCCGCCATGGCCTTTGATGGCATTGTACAACCTTTCGCTTTGAATGGGAAATGTGCCGGGGTTGTTATCGGCTTCGCCATGAATCATGAGCATGGGCGTTTTAATTTTATCGGCATAACTAAAGGGACTCATGTTAAAATATACATTGGGAGCCTGCCAGTAAGTTCTTTCTTCGTTTTGAAAACCAAAGGGTGTGAGTGTGCGGTTGTAAGCACCGCTACGGGCAATGCCGGCTTTGAATAAATTAGTA
This sequence comes from Bacteroidota bacterium, assembly GCA_031384415.1. Lineage (GTDB taxonomy): Bacteria > Bacteroidota > Bacteroidia > Chitinophagales > Chitinophagaceae > Ferruginibacter. The sequence goes on along the minus strand of JANNAM010000139.1, from coordinate 11,009 downwards.
TGCGCCAAAAGATTTGCTGTCATGAAAGCGCCATAGCTGTGGCCGCCAACGGCAACACGGCTGCGGTCGCCAATGCCCATGTCCGCAATTTTATCAATGGCGGCTTCGGCGTTCCATGTAAGCTGATCTAAAAAGTTATCGTTGGGTTCTTTATCGCCTTCGCCCACAATGGGAAAATCGGTATTGTCCATTACTGCATAGCCTTGTGTTGCCCAAAAAATGGCAGAGCCATAACCTACTCTTGTAAAAGTATATTTGCTGCCACGAAGCTGTGCAGCATCGGCAGCGCTTTTAAACTCACGAGGGTAAGCCCACATAAACACTGGCAGGCGGCCATCTTTTTTTTCATTATATCCTTTGGGCAGATAAAGATCGGCGGCAAGGTCAACACCATCTTTGCGTTTGTAAGTAATTTTTTGTTTTACAATTCCCTGCAAGCCGGGTTGTGGATTGGGGAAATTGGTAATTGCTTTTGATGTATTATTTCTTAAATCTTTCAAATAATAATTGGGTTGTTCGGTTTGGCTTTGCCTGTTTGTAATAACCATTAGTTTGTCAAAATCAAGCACTTCAGATATGGTTTCGTAATAGGGTGCTTTGCAGCGCCACAAAACTTTTGTTTCTTTCGTATTCAAATCAAAAGAAGAAAGAAATGGCATATCGCCTTCGGGAGAAGAACCAGCGCCTGTAAAAAATATTTGTGAACCGTTGACAAGTTTAATGGCATCACGGCCAAATTTATTTTTTTCGGTAACTGCTGTGCCCGGGTCGTTGTAGGCATCGTCGGTGCTTCTGTCTATAAGTATGTTTGTTTCGCCTGTAGCAATATTTAGTTTACTCATTTTTTGGCGGTGCTTTGCCCTCGAACTTTCTGAAACAAACATCATGTTATTGTTTATTTGCGAAATGCCTGACATCCGCATGGCAGTTTTAATCAGTAATTTTTTGGGTTCAGTAAATGGTGCTTTTAAAGTATAAGCAGCATCATGAAAATCCATTTTGTTTTTTATTAGGCCGCTGTCCAATGGCTCAATCCAAACAATGGATGCTGGTTCATCATCCAGCCAGTCGTAGCCACGTGGAGCATTCAGTACATTGTCATTACCTGTGGGCGCCAGCTCTCTGCTGGGTAATTTTGCCAGTAGTTTTATTTCTTTGCCATTGATGTCTGTAATTAACATGGTTGAATTAAAACCTGCAGCAGTAACCAGGTAAGAAAATGGTTTATCAATTCTTCTGATAAGTAAATATTTTTTATCGGGTGATGAACTTACTGTACTGTAAATAGCAGGCATACCAACTTTTGTTTCGGCGCCATTTACATTTTTTATTAACTGGATAGTTCCGTAAAATTCAAACAGTTTTTCATCGTAGGTGGTTTTTATTAAATCCTGGAAGGTGGCGCTTGCTGCTACCTTGCCTAAATTTTCCTGCACCACGGGGCCTTTGGGGGCCGGCGATTTTGGCGGAGCCATACTCAGTGGTTTGTTTACTGCCTTAAAAAAGATGGTATTGTTATCAATCCAGTTGTAAGCAGCTCCTAATATTACATTCAACCGGGCTTTGTTTATTTTAGTTGCTTTCCTGGTTTTTAAATCAATTACATAAAGGTCAACCCCTGTATTGGTTGTTTGTGTAAATGCAACTTTATCTTCACCGGGGCTCCATTGTATTGATGCTGCTTTTAAATCTTTTGGTAAACCTGTAACAGCAAATTCGGCTTCGCTTTTTAAATTCTGAATGAATATCCTCGTAAAATAACTGCTGCGGCTTGGCGAAAAATTGTTGGGGTTGATACGCAGGCCTGCAATTCGTAGTTCGGGCTGGGCAAGTTCTTCCACAGTTGGCATATTGCTGCGTTCCAGCACCAGCATCCATTCTCCCTTACTGCTGAAACTTACACCCGGCGTTGGCTCGGCCATTACCAGATCGTAAATTTCTTTTGGCGGGGTTTTGTAATCAATGGCATCCTGGGCAAATGTATTGATGCAGATAAATGCTGCAGCAAGTAAAAACAATTTTCTCATATGGCTTGTTTGTGTTTATTTTAGTTAGAAATTCCGACCCTGAGTTTCACATATTCGTTCTTCTGCAGTTCATTCAGCATAAACATAGCTAAATCGCCGGCATTGATTTTATAATTGTTTGGCGTGGGAGGATAATCAGCATTGGTAATGTATGCGCCGGTTGGTCCCTCGTTTTGTATATCGGGCGGACAAACAAATGTCCAGTCCAGGTTACTTTCTTTTAAAAATTCATACGCTTTCACATGTTCCCTGCCTACAGGAATGAATTCGGGAGGATAGTTATCCGAATCAATAAGCATTTTTTCTTCATCAGCATTTAAAACGCCCATGCCGCCAATAGCAATGATTCTTTTAAGTCCTGCTTTTTTCATTTGGGCAATAATATTTTTTAAACCAAGGCTACGGGTTTTGTCTGTGCCATCAAAGCCGCCGCCGAGGGCAGATAAAACCGCATCGCAGCCTTTTAAAGCCCTGTACACTTCGCCTTCATCAAACAAAGCACCCTGCACCAGTTCTAAATTTTCTGTTTGCAAATAATCGGTGGTAAAAACATTTCTTCCAAATGCTTTAACATAATGGCCCATAAACAAAGCCTGTTGTACCAATTGTTTACCCACCATTCCGGTGGCTCCAAATATAATGAGGTTCATCTTTTTTAATTGAAGTTAGTTTAATTGCCTCTTAACACATCTGCAAACTCATCTTTCTTTTTATCGAAAACAGATTTTGCAAATGGGCAAAGCGGCAGTATTTTAATGTTATTGATTCTTGCGTATTCCACTGCCTGATGTACCAACTGGTAACCCACATTTCTTCCTCTTAATTTATCAGATACTTCTGTGTGGTCAATGATCATCAGGTTGGTGCCAGTCATGGAATAAGTCATTTCGGCCGGTGTTTCGCCGCCTTCTTCCACATAAAAACTTCCTTTGTGTTCATTTTGTTTTTGTTGAATCAGCATACGGTCAAATTTTAATGAATTTAGTAAAAAATTTTTTTATTAAGTAAATCTGGTTCATATTTGTATTAACAAACGTAAATGAAGAATATAAATAACAATAGCTGGTGGTGGAGCATAGTCGGATGATTGTGCCTTTATGCTATTGATATAAATATAAAATAGTTTAAGCCCGGCACAAGTTGCCGGGCTTTTTAATTGAGTACATTGTCTGAACGGGGATTGGGGTGGATTGTTGGGATTAAAAGGATTTTTTAAATGAAAGAATCATTTTTTATGACACATTTTAAATATGAAGAGATTACAAAAAAGATTATTGGTGCAGCTATGAAGGTGCATTCTGCTTTAGGCAATGGTTTCCAGGAAGTAATTTATCAAAGAGCGCTGGAGATTGAACTGGTTAAATGGGGATTAAACTTTGTAAGAGAGTTTTCGATGCCGATTTTTTATGATGGACTTCAAATTGGCGAACGCAGGGTAGATTTTTTTGTAGAAGGATTAATTTGTGTAGAACTAAAAGCAATTACTGATTTAGAAAGTGTTCATTTTACCCAGGCAAGAAATTATTTGGAAGCTTACAATGTTGAAGTTGGTTTGCTGATAAACTTTGGAAGTAATTCATTGCAATTTAAAAGGCTTGAAAATCCAAAATACAATCCGAATTTAACATCCAAAAAATCCAATTAATCCTCCCCAATCCCCGTTCAGACAATGAAAAAAATAACAATCAATACCACTTACAAAAAACTACTTGCGGATGTGTACACACCTGTAGGTATTTACCTGCGCCTGCGTGACCGTTTCAGGGATACTATTTTATTGGAGAGCACCGATTTTCATGCCGGGGAGAACAGTTATTCATTCATCGGTATTAATGCCATTGCAGGAATTGAGATAAGCACAGTAAATTCAATAGAATTTAAACTGCCTGGCCAGGTTGCTGAAAAGATAAATATTACCAATCCAATTGAAGTGCCTGAACTGCTTTGGAATTTTATGCAGCGCTTCGAAATAAAAGAAGCGGCAGTTAAACCAGCGAACGTTGCACAGGGATTATTTGGTTACAGTGCTTATGATGCTGTACAATTTTTCGACACTGTAAAACTAAAAGTGGCTAAAGTCTCCCCCACTGGGGGAGATTTAGAGGGGGCTGATATTCCTTTAGTTCGCTACCGCCTTTATCAGTACGTAATTGCCATCAATCATTTTAAAGATGAATTGTTTATTTGCGAAAATGTGATTAATGGAATTGAGAGCGAAGTAAATATTATTGAAAGTCTTATCAGGAGTAAAGATGTTCCCACATTTCCTTTTGCAGTTAAAGGAAATGAAACATCCAATATGCTGGATGAAGATTATAAGGCAATGGTTGAAAAAGGGATTGCCAGTTGCCACAGGGGAGATGTTTTCCAGATTGTATTGAGCAGAAGGTTTGAACAAAAATTTACCGGCGACGAGTTTAATGTGTACAGGGCTTTGCGTAGCATTAATCCCTCTCCTTATTTATTTTATTTTGATTACGGCGATTATAAACTGATGGGTTCCTCACCCGAAAGCCAGTTGATTGTGCAGAATGGTAAAGCAATTGTTCATCCTATTGCCGGCACTTTTAAAAGAACCGGCGATGATGAAACTGATAAAGCGCTTGCAATAAAATTAGAAAGCGATGAAAAGGAAAATGCTGAGCATGTAATGCTGGTTGACCTGGCAAGAAACGACTTGAGCAGGATGTGCAGCGAAGTGGAAGTGACGCAATACAAGAAGATACAATATTACAGCCATGTTATTCATTTGGTAAGTGAAGTAACGGGCAAGGTAGGCCCGGAAACAAATCCGTTTAAATTGCTGGCAGTAAGTTTTCCGGCAGGCACATTAAGCGGAGCGCCAAAGTATAAGGCAATGCAATTGATTGATACGTTTGAACCAACCAAAAGAAGTTATTATGGCGGCGCAATTGGAATCATTGGTTTTGACGGAAGCGTTAATCATGCCATTATGATACGCACTTTTTTAAGCAGGAGCAATACATTGGTTTACCAGGCAGGTGCAGGCATTGTGGCCGCCAGCAAACCCGAGAGTGAACTGCAGGAAGTAAATAATAAATTAAATGCATTGAAGCAGGCGATTGTGTTGGCACAAAATATTTAATTAACCGTTCATAGTTCATGGTTAATAGCAAAACGCAGGACCCATGAACTATGAACCATGAACCATAAACATGAAAATTTTAGTTTTTGATAATTACGATTCATTCACTTACAATCTTGTTCATCTGGTGGAGAAGATAACGCATGAGAAAGTGGATGTGTACCGCAATGACCAGATTGATTTGGAGAAAGTGAAGGGCTATGATAAAATTATTTTATCACCTGGCCCCGGCATACCGGAAGAAGCAGGTTTGTTATTGCCATTGATAAAAGAATATGCATCTACAAAATCCATGTTGGGTGTTTGCCTTGGCCACCAGGCAATAGGAGAAGCTTTTGGTGGCAAACTGGTAAATCTTGATACGGTGTATCATGGGGTGGCGACACCTATTAAAATTCTAAATAAAAACCCGATAGCTATCGGGTCAGCAATTTTAAAAGGATTGGGAGATGAAATTTTAGTTGGCCGATATCATAGCTGGATAATAAGCGATGAAAATTTTCCGGAAGAACTGGAAGTTACTGCAAGAGATGCCAATGGTTACATCATGGCATTGCAACATAAAACTTATGATCTGCAGGGGGTGCAGTTTCATCCGGAGAGTGTGCTGACGCCGGATGGGGAAAGGATTATTAGGAACTGGTTGGGAGTCTGAACCACTCATTTTACTTATTAATCTGATTTTAAGAAATAGAAATATCTGAACAATTGATTTTACTTGTTAATCTTATTAAACAGATTTTATGGATTATAAATACAGTGAAATAACTAAAATGATTTTGAGAGCTGCCATGAATGTACATTCTATTCTTGGCAATGGTTTCCAGGAAGTAATTTATCAGCGGGCATTGGAAATTGAATTCAGGTTATTAGGAATCAATTTTGGAAGGGAAGTGAGCATTCCTGTTTTTTATAAAGGAGAATTGATTGGAGAAAGAAGAGTAGATTTTTTAGTAGATGGAAATATATGTGTGGAGTTAAAAGCTTTGGTGAAATTAGAAGATGTTCACCTGGCGCAGGGCAAGAATTATTTAGAAGCTTTCAATCTGTAAGTTGGACTATTAATAAATTTTGGTGCAACCAGCCTCGAATGGAAAAGACTTTATAATAATAAGTTTAATCCTGAAACTAAACAATCAGAAAAATAAGTTTAATAAGTAAAATCGTGGTTCCGACAATGAAAAAGATTCTAAACTATTTATTCGAACACAAAACGCTTTCCCGTGAGCAGGCCAAAGAAGTATTGGTCAATATTTCCAAAGGCATGTACAATGAAAGTGAGATCGCTTCTTTCATCACCGTGTATTTAATGCGAAGCATAACCATTGATGAGCTGCAGGGTTTCAGGGATGCATTGCTGGAACTTTGCGTAAGGGTTGACTTGGGCAATCATGATTTGATAGATATTGTGGGCACCGGAGGCGATGGAAAAAATACATTCAATATTTCTACCCTCAGTTGTTTTATTGTTGCAGGCGCAGGACAAAAAGTTGCCAAGCATGGAAATTACGGGGCTTCATCAATCAGTGGTTCGTCGAACGTTATGGAAATGCTGGGATACAAGTTTAAAGTTGAAAGTACAAAGTTGAAAACGGAAGTGGAAGAAGCAGGTATTTGCTTTTTACATGCGCCGCTTTTTCACCCGGCATTAAAAGTGGTGGGACCAATAAGAAAAAATCTTGCAGTAAGAACTTTCTTTAACATGCTGGGGCCAATGGTGAATCCTGCATCTCCAAAATACCAGTTGGTCGGTGTTTATAATTTAGAGATGGCAAGAATCTATAATTATTTATTGCAGCAAAGCGGCAATGCTTTTACCATCATACATAGTTTGGATGGTTACGACGAAATTTCATTGACCAACGATACAAAAGTAATTACCAACGAGGGCGAAAAAATAATGAGTGCTGATGCATTGGGGAAGCGAACGGTGAGTGCTGCAGATATTTATGGCGGCAATTCGGTAGAGGAAGCTGCAAAAATTTTCACTGCCATTTTAAAAGGCGAAGGAAGCTGGGCACAAAATGCTGTGGTGTTTGCCAATGCTGCAATGGCTTTGCATTGTACGGGTAAATACAGCAGCTATGATAGCGCTTACAAAGCTGCTGTTGAAAGCCTTGAAAGTGGCAATGCAAATGAATGTTTAACAAAATTAATCAGCCTGCAGTAATGAATATCTTAGATACCATAATTGAACATAAGAAGGAGGAAGTAAAAAGACGGAAGTTAGAAAGGAGTATTTCAAGCCTGGAGCAGGATGCTTTTTTTGTAAGAAAACCATTTTCACTAAAAGCATTTTTACTGGATGAAACAAAGACAGGCATCATTGCAGAGTTTAAAAGAAAATCTCCGTCAAAAGGAATGATAAATGATACAGCAGATGTTGTGGAAGTTACAAAAGCTTATACTGAACATGGTGCAAGCTGTTTATCAATTCTAACCGATGAATATTTTTTTGGCGGCAGCACTGATGATCTGATGAAAGCAAGAATAAATAATATTCCCATCCTTCGGAAAGATTTTATCATTGATGAATATCAAATTACAGAAGCAAAGGCAATGGGTGCAGATGTGATTTTGCTGATTGCCGCCTGCTTAACTCCTGGCAGAGTAAAAGAACTGGCTGACTATACAAAACAACTGCAACTGGAAGTTTTGCTGGAGATTCACAATGAAGATGAACTAAATCATATTTGCGATGCAACACAAATAATTGGTGTAAACAACCGGGACTTGAAAACGTTTACTGTTGATATCAACCGTTCTTTGGAGTTGAGTAAGAAAATTCCTGCTGATAAAATTAAAATTGCAGAAAGCGGTATAGACAATGTGGAAACAATTTGTATCTTCAAACAGGCAGGGTTCAAAGGATTTTTAATCGGGGAAAATTTTATGAAACATCCCGGCCCAACGATTGCTTTTGCTGATTTTGTAAAACAATTAAAAGCAAAAGTAAAATGAGAATTAAAGTTTGCGGCATTACACAAGGAGAGCAACTGGTGAAGTTGCCCGCTACCGGTGTAAGTTTTGCAGGGTTTATTTTTTATCCCAAATCGCCGAGGTATGTATTGCGGCACATGACCACCAGCCAGTTGAAGAAAGAAAACAACATCAACAAAGTGGGTGTGTTTGTAAATGCTACGGTGGAAGAAGTTTTGCAGATGGTGGACGAATGCCGGCTGCACATGGTGCAGTTGCATGGCGATGAGTCGCCGAAGTACTGCGAAAAAATTGCCGACTATATTTCCGTGGTAAAGGCATTCAGGGTAAGTGAGAGTGACAATATTGGCTGGCGCATAAAAGAATACATGGACGTTTGTGATATGTTTATGTTTGACACTGAAGGTGCAGGTTATGGCGGCACGGGCAAAAAACTGAATTGGGAAAAACTGTACAATATAGAAATAGGGAAACCTTATTTTTTAAGCGGTGCTGTTGAACCCGGAGATGCGGATGAATTAAAAGTTTTTGCACAGCGGCCGGAATCGAAAGCCTTGTTTGCAGTGGACATCAACACAAAGTTTGAAGTGCTGCCCGGTATAAAAGATATTGGACTGATAGAACAGTTTGCTAAAAAATTATTATAAACAAAAAGATAAACGATGAACATTAAAGTATGTGGTATTACGCAGTTGAAACAGTTGCAGCAGTTAGACGGACTGAACATTGATTTTGCAGGACTGATATTTGAAAAAGATTCACCTAGGTATGTGGGTGATAAGATTGATGCAGCGGCATTAAAGAATTCGGATTTTGATATTAAGAAAGTGGGTGTGTTTGTGAACCCGGAAATGATTGATGTATTGGATGCCATTGATAATTATGGACTGGATGTTGTACAGTTGCATGGCAATGAAACACCTGAAATGTGTGATGACCTGAGTAGTGAAGTGGAAGTGATAAAAGCATTTAACATTGATGCCGGTACAAAGGATATTGATTTTTTGGTAATGGATTATGATGGCGTTTGCGATTTTTATTTGTTTGATACAAAAAGCACCACAGGTGAAAAAGGCGGTACCGGCGAAAAATTTGACTGGAAGATTTTAACCAAAGCAAAAATTGAGAAGCCATTTTTTTTAAGCGGTGGAATAAGTGTGGAAGACATTGCAGCCATTAAAAAATTTAAACATCCTGATTTTTTTGGTGTTGATATCAACAGCAGGTTTGAAAAGGAACCTGGTGTTAAGGATATGGCGTTGGTGCTGCAGTTTAAGCAGGGGATGAAGTAGTAAGCCTCGGAAAAATAAAGTAAATTTGAAATAATAATAGCGTATGCCAACACTATCCATGTTTTTCGGTTTAATAATTAGGATGTATTATGGGCCTAAAGAACATAATCCTCCTCACATTCATGTTTATTATGGTGATTTTTCTGCTACTGTAAACATTGAAGATTGTGAAATTGCTGAAGGGGAACTACCTGCAAAACAATTAAGATTGGTGGCGGCTTGGATAGAAATACACAGGGAGGAATTAATAGCCGATTGGGTATTGTGCCAAAACGGCGAGAAGCCTTTTGCAATAGCACCATTAAAATAAACAGTCATGTACTTTGCAGTAACAGCAGTAACGCCTTTAGAAAATTATAGACTTGCCCTAAAATTTAAAAATGGCGAAGAAAAAGTTTTTGATATGAAGCCGTATTTAGAAACAGGCATATTTAAAGAGCTTAAAGATGAAGCGGTTTTTAAAACAGTTAAAGTAAGTTTTGATACAGTAGAATGGGATAACCAAGCTGACATTGACCCAGAAACTTTGTTCAGTGACAGTGTTTGACTTGAGTATGCTTGATGTGATGTTGCTATTTGGTTTTTAAATAAGCTAATTAAGCCTAATTTTTTTGTTGATGATGTTTAACAACTGTTTTGAAAAAGAACCGGGTGTGAAGGATATGGCGTTGGTGCTGCTGTTTAAGCAGGGGATGAAATGATAAGTAAATATTTTTGAAATGGATAACTCATTAATTGTAATATTCCTTCAAATTGGAATTGTTTTAGCCTCAGGTTACCTGATATCTTATATTAAAAAGAAAGCAAATAATTACGCTGATAAAAATGATTTAAAGGAGCTAACTAGTATAGTTGAAAAGGAGAAAACAAAGTATGCTACTGACTTATCAATTATTAAAACTCAGCTTGATATTGTTGCTAATAACAAAAAGAATTATAGAGAAATTGAAGTCGAAGTTATTAGTGAATTCTATTCTGTTTGTAATTGGTTGGTGTATGATTTTTGGAATCTTGATTTTGCATGGTTTAATTCAAATCATCATGATAAGATTGAAGAGATTTCAAATGAAGTCTTTAGTAACCTTAAAAAATTGACTGTGGCAAAGGGGAGATTTAATTTGTTTATTTATAATAAAGACTTAGTTGAAAAGGGGTATGAATTGCACTATGCTTGTATAGAATACTCGGCTAAGATTCAGTCTTTTGCAAGGAGATTGAAAACATCTTTAAAAAAACAAATTGATTTTAGAAATGAATCATATGAATTTTTTAAAAGTAAAGAAAGGGATACAACAAAAGAGAATCAAATTATTAAGGATGAGAAGCTAATTAATGAAGAGGTCTCAGCTTATTCAGAAGAATATAAAATTTTACGAAAAGACTATAATGATGCAGTTGTTATAAAAACTATTGTGCAATTTGAAAATTCGGCCAGAATTTATTTATCTAATATCTAATAAGAGATTGAGTAAAATGTCACAAAGTTTTATAACAAAAAATAAAATGAACTACACTGTAAACTCACACGGCTATTACGGAAATTTCGGCGGCGCTTTTGTGCCCGAGATGCTGTATCCCAATGTGAAAGAACTACAGGATAATTATTTGAAAATAATTTATGAAGAAAGTTTTCAAAAGGAATTC
>JANNAM010000133.1:0-2925 GCA_031384415.1 Bacteroidota bacterium | reverse complement strand
AGTATTTATTTATCCCCTCTGGATTTTTTTTATACGAACGCTTGACAGGTTTGGAAAAGGAATAAGAACCGCTGCAAGAGATGCAATGCTGAGTGATGAAGCAACTCCCCAAACCAAAGGCCGGGTATTTGGATTTAACAGGAGCATGGACACTTTTGGCGCTGTACTTGGCCCTGCCATTGCATTGGTATATTTATATTATTATCCCAACGATTACAAAACACTTTTCCTGATAACATTTGCACCTGGCATACTCGTTATTTTATTTACCCGGGTTATAAAAGAAAAAACAAGACAGGGTTTGCCAGCCCAACTTCGGCCAAAGGCCAGCCTTTTTGCATTTGCCAGCTACTGGAAAAAAAGCCCGCCGCAGTACAAAAGACTTGTGAGCGGACTGCTGCTTTTTGCTTTGTTCAACAGCAGCGATATTTTTTTATTGCTAAAAATGAAGGAAGGCGGAATGAGTGATACGGCTGTAATTGGCATTTATATTTTTTACAACCTGGTTTTTGCACTTTTTGCTTATCCCGTTGGTATGTTAGCAGATAAAATGGGTTTAAAAAAAATATTCCTGCTGGGGTTGATTGTTTTTGCTGTGGTTTACACCGGCTTTGCATTCACCAATAACCTTTTTGTTTTTATAACCCTTTTTGCTTTATATGGTTTGTATGCCGCTGCCACCGACGGTATTTCTAAAGCATGGATAAGCAATATTGTTGATAACAAAGAAACCGCCACGGCCATTGGAACTTACACGGGCTTTCAAAGCATTGCAGCATTAATTGCCAGCAGCCTTTGCGGACTATTATGGTACAATTTTGGGGCAATGGCAACATTTTTATCCACGGCAGGCATAACATTAATCGTAATTCTTTATTTAGCCGCATTTAAAAACCGGCCGGGGTCATGACGGCTTCAGGCCGTCAGACCCCTGTAGAAAAAATCCCTAACTTTATTGCAAATTTTTTTTAAAATGGAATCTTACGAGACAGTTACAGAAGCCCTTAAAGATTTAAAAGAAAAAGGCTTTACCCTCGACTTTAATATTGCCTTCGATAAACTCACCTGTTCTGAAAATCAAGTGTGTCTTAATCCCAATGAATTTGAAATTACGGCCATGCACCGATTTGAAGGCGAAACCAACCCAAGCGATGAAGATGTTGTTTATGCTGTTGAATCAAAAGACGGAAAACTGAAAGGAACCATTACCAGTGCTTTTGGTTTGTATGCCGACAGTGTTTCAACCGAAATGATTAAAAAATTAACGATGCACACAACGTAAACCACTAAACCTCTAAACTTTCTAAACGATTCCAATGCCAGTTTTTTTCAACCGCCGCAATTTTATTAAGACATCTGCATTAACCGGCGCTGCACTCACATTCACCAATCAAATCAAAGCCTTTTCATCTTCTAAAAAAGAAAAAATACGGATTGGTATTATTGGAGCCGGTTTCCGCAGTCATGAACACATCGGTAATTTTTGCCAGCGGCCCGATGTGGAGATTATTGCACTTGCCGATCCTCAGCAACGAAGCATTGATGAAGCCATTGCTGAAATAAAAAAATACAACCGGCCTGAGCCTGCGGTTTATAAAAACGGTGATCATGATTATAAAAATTTATTAAAGAGGGATGATATTGATGCAGTGGTAATTTGTTCGCCCTGGGAGTGGCACAGCATTCAGGCCATTGACGCCATGAATGCCGGTAAAACAGTTGGAATGGAAGTTTGCGGAGCAACGAAACTGCAGGATTGCTGGGATGTAGTGAACACTTCAGAAAAAACAAAAGTGCCGCTGATGATGATGGAAAATGTTTGTTACCGCAGGGATGCAATGGCAGTGCTGAATATGGTACGCCAGGGAATGTTTGGTGAACTGGTTCACGGGCAGGGAGGATATGAACATGATTTAAGAGGTGTTTTATTCAACGATGGAAAAACTGCGTATAACAGCGGTACCGAATTTGGCAAAAATGCTTATAGCGAAGCCCAGTGGCGTACGCAGCATTATGTAAACCGCAATGGAGAATTGTATCCCACACACGGGCTGGGGCCTGTGGCTGTAATGATGGATATAAACCGCGGAAACAGGATGACTAAACTTTCTTCGGTTGCAAGCAAAGCAAGAGGACTGCACAAGTACATTGTTGAACATCCTAAAGGTGGCGAAGACCATCCCAATGCAAAAGTGAAATTCAAATGCGGCGATATTGTAAATACACAAATACAATGTGCCAATGGCGAAACTATTTTGCTTACACATGATACTTCTTTGCAGCGGCCTTATAATCTTGGTTTCAGGGTGCAGGGTACAGAAGGAATCTGGCAGGATTATGGAAGTGGCGGACTTAGCCAGGGTTTTATCTACTTTGAAAAAGCGATGAAACATTCTCATAAATGGGATACAACTGAGACCTGGTTAAAAACCAATGACCATCCTTTGTGGAAAAAATATGGCAAAGATGCCGAAGGCGCTGGGCACGGCGGTATGGATTTTTTTGTTGACCATGCCTTTATTGAATGTGTAAAACATGGCGCCGAATTTCCTTTGGATGTGTATGATTTTGCAAGCTGGTATGCTATTACCCCATTAAGTGAAAAAAGCATTGCAGAAGGCGGGCAGCTACAAAACATTCCGGATTTTACAAGGGGTAAATGGAAAACGAGGAAACAAATTTTTGCTTTGGGAGATGACTACTGATTAAAAGAAATTTGCTAAGAGTTTAAAAGAGAAAAAAAGAAATGCGAAAATCTCGTTTCAACTCATTTTCTCCTTTATCCTTTTAGCCAAAACAAAACCAAATGAATCGTAGAAAATTTTTACACATCGGCGCATTAACAGCACCATTGCTTGCTGCAAAAAAAAATTTTGCATCCGGCTTTGAAGGAACAACAAAACCAATTGTAGTGTCCACCTGGGA
>JANNAM010000042.1:0-4927 GCA_031384415.1 Bacteroidota bacterium | reverse complement strand
TATTGCTTGACTCTTTAGATACTGAATTTATCAGTATTAAAGAGCAAATCAGCAAGATGAACATGAATCCAACAAAAACCACCAGTCAGACAACTTTAGGTAAGAATGGTGAAAAAATAACTGTGGGAGCCGATGGAACAGTTACTACAATTTTTAAAGATGGTTCAACTTCTGTAGTTACAAAAAGTGGGAAAATTACTACCGTAAAAGCTGGTGTAACAACTATAATTGAAAATGGAAAAATTACCACGATTGGGAAGGATGGCAAAGTAACTACAGTTCCGGCACCGCCCAAGAATAATAATCCTCAAAAAAAAAAGTAAAATCTAAAAAGAAATAAAACATACCCCGTTATTAAAAATGACGGGGTTTTTTAATTATCGGTATATATAAATAACAGTTTATTGATTATTGCTTTTGCTGTCTTATTTTTGCTGTAAAGCATCATAAAATATCTCAATGAACTTTTTCTTCCTGCAGGCAGCTAATACAAACAATGCGGTCAATTATTTGCCCATTGCCCTTCAGTTAATTTTTGGTGTTGGTTTAATTGCTACTATCATTTATTTATCCGATAAACTTGGGCCTAAAAGAAAAACCAGTGATAAACTTCAGAATTTTGAAAGTGGCATTGAAATAAAAGGAAATGCACGCCAGCCAATGGCCATTAAATATTTTTTAGTGGCAATTTTGTTTGTGTTGTTCGATGTGGAAGTGATATTCTTTTATCCTTATGCCGTAAACTTCAGGGAGCTGGGATGGAATGGATTTATAGCTGTTTTGATGTTTGTTGGGTTGTTTATTGCAGGGTTTATTTACATCAACAAGAAGGGTGCATTAAAGTGGGAGGAATAGAACAATTTGCTAATTGAAGAAAAAGAATTTTTAATTAACAAATGAAAATACTAATCTGAAGAATTAGCAAATTAGTTAATTAGCAGATCAGCATATTATAAAATTATGAGCCGTCCGGTACAATATAATAACTACGTAAAGTTTGAAGGAATTCCTGAAGGATATATGGGCGAAGGTTTTATGGCTACCAATTTTGAAAAAGTGGTAAGCCTTGCCCGTAAAAATTCCATCTGGCCATTGCCTTTTGCAACAAGCTGTTGCGGCATTGAGTTTATGGCAACCATGGGCAGCCATTACGATTTGGCAAGATTTGGTTCCGAAAGAGTAAGTTTTTCACCACGCCAGTGCGATCTGATGATGGTGATGGGAACCATTGCAAAAAAAATGGGGCCCATTGTAAAGCAGGTTTATCTTCAAATGGCCGAACCAAGATGGGTTTTGGCCATGGGTGCTTGCGCCAGCAGCGGTGGAATTTTCGACAGTTACTCCGTTTTACAGGGGATTGATCAAATCATTCCGGTAGATGTTTATGTTCCCGGTTGCCCGCCAAGGCCCGAAGCGGTTTTAGATGGCTTTATGAAAATACAGGACCTGGTAAATGCAGAAGGATTGAGGCGCAGGCACAGCGAACAGTATAAAAATTTACTAGCGGGATATGGGATACAATAGAAGTCGCAAGCAGCAAGCTTCAAGCCACAAGGAAGTTTGCAGCTATTATTCTTATAGCTTGTAGCTGGAAACTTGAAGCTAATGTTATCAAACGAAATAATAAAACAAAAACTAACTGAAAAATTTGGTGACCAGTTAACCAACTGGCAGGAACCTTATAGCATGCTCACTTTTACAGCGCCCAAAGATTTGAATCTTAAAGTACTCCAGTTTTTGTATGATGATGCTGAACTCAGGTTCCAGTTTTTAACAGACTTGCAGGCGGTGCATTACCCGGATAGAAAAGGAGAAGAACTGGCAGTGGTTTATCACCTGCATAATTTAATTGATAACGCAAGAATACGGTTTAAAATTTTTGCAGACATTACAAAGCCTGATGTATTTAGCGCCACAGCCTTGTACCAGTCAGCAAATTTTATGGAAAGGGAAACCTATGATTTTTATGGTGTAAATTTTTTAGGCCATCCCAACCTGATAAGGATTTTGAATGTAGATGAGATGGATTATTTTCCCATGCGTAAAGAATTTCCCCTGGAAGAACAAACAAGGATTGATAAAGATGATGAGATGTTTGGAAGGTAAATGCTGAAATAATTTGAGCAGAATTAAAAAATAAAAATGAATGGTAGAAACAGGAGAACATATTTTATTACCTGAAGGCTCAATAGAAAAGCAGACCACTACACTTAACCTGGGGCCAACGCACCCGGCAACACATGGTGTGTTTCAGAACATTTTAGAACTGGATGGAGAACGCATCATGAAATCTACCTCTACCATCGGTTATATTCACCGGGCATTTGAAAAAATTGCAGAGCGCAGGCCGCTTTACCAGATAACACCGCTTACTGACAGGTTAAATTATTGTTCATCCCCCATTAATAATATGGGATGGCATCTTACCTGCGAAAAATTACTGGGCGTAAAAATCCCTAAACGGGTTGATTATTTAAGGGTGATAATAATGGAACTTGCCCGGATTTCGGATCATTTGATTTGCAATTCTATTGTAGGTGTAGATTCGGGAGCTTACACAGGTTTTTTGTATGTAATGCAGTTCAGGGAACTGATTTATGAAATATATGAAGAGGTTTGCGGCTCACGCCTTACTACCACCATTGGCCGCATTGGTGGCTTCGAAAGAAATTTTACTCCTGTAGCCTTTGAAAAACTGGAAAAATTCTTAAAAGAATATCCCAAACAACTAAAAGAATTTGAAAACCTTTTTAGCCGCAACCGGATTTTTATGGACCGTACCATTGGCTGTGGCCCCATTGGTGCCGACAGGGCATTGAATTACGGATTTACCGGCCCTAACTTAAGAGCCGCCGGCGTGGATTATGATGTACGGGTTCATACGCCTTACAGCAGTTACGAAGATTTTGATTTTATAATTCCTGTAGGAAAAACGGGTGATTGCTACGACCGTTTTCTGGTTCGTAACGAAGAG
Source organism: Bacteroidota bacterium (assembly GCA_031384415.1). GTDB lineage: Bacteria > Bacteroidota > Bacteroidia > Chitinophagales > Chitinophagaceae > Ferruginibacter. The sequence continues at coordinate 1,953 of JANNAM010000042.1, read as the reverse complement.
ATGTGGCAAAGCCTGAGTATTATTGAACAAGCATATCAGAAAGTGCAGGAATTTAAAGGAGCCGAAGCTGAAGTTTTTCATGCCGATTCGCCGGCGTATTATTTACCGGAGAAAAAAGATGTATATACTAAAATGGAAGCCCTCATTTATCATTTTAAAATTGTGATGGGTGAAACTGATATTCCGCCAGGAGAAGTTTACTCTTCTGTTGAAGGTGCCAATGGTGAACTCGGATTTTATTTAATTAGCGATGGGGGAAGAACACCTTATCGTTTACATTTTCGAAGGCCTTGTTTTATTTATTACCAGGCTTTCGAAGAGTTGGTAAAAGGCGGAATGCTGAGCGATGCGATAATAACAATGAGCAGTTTGAATTTGATAGCGGGGGAGATGGATGCGTAAAAAAATGTAGTGATGATACCAGCAAAAGTTTTTCATGGCATCTTCGTTGCGTCGCAATCCTTTCATTGGCATACCAATTGGCAACTTTAATAGAAGCGGAGATTTAAAACCAGAAATAATAAATGGAAATTGTTTTTTCATCAGAAAAATTAAATAAGGTAACAGAAATTATTTCACGTTATCCGCAGGGCAAGCAAAAAAGCGCCCTGTTGCCGGTATTGCATCTGGCACAGGAACAATTTGGCGGATGGCTTGATGTGCCGGTGATGGATTATGTAGCTACTTTGTTAGACATTGAACCAATAGAAGTGTATGAAGTGGCCAGCTTTTACAGCATGTATAATTTAAAGCCCGTTGGCAAATTTATGTTTGAGGTTTGCCAGACCGGCCCCTGCATGGTGAACGGAAGTGAAGGCATCATCAATTATATAAAAGAGAAACTAAGTATCAATGTTGGTGAAACAACTGCTGATGGTATGTTTACTTTAAAAACAGTAGAATGTTTGGGAGCATGTGGTTATGCACCCATGATGCAGTTGGGAAAAAATTACCGGGAACATCTTACAAAAGAAAAAGTAGATGCCATTATTGAAGAGTGCAGGGCAAAAGCGAATTAATGGGAATAACATCAGCCATATTAAAAGTAAAAGAACGCCGCAAGTCTGAAAAAGTTGCCGAAGTAAACTTTTTGGTTGACAGTGGGGCAGTATATAGTTTAGTACCCGGCAAAATTTTAGATGAACTGGATATTGAACCATATAAGGAAATGAGTTTTTCACTGGCAGATGGTACGACTTTAAAAAGAAAAGTATGCAGCGCTTATTTTGAATATGAAGGAGAAGGAGGACCGGCACCAGTTATTTACGGAGAAGTAGGTGATGAGCCTTTGCTCGGTGCAACAACGCTGGAATCATTAGGACTGGTATTAAACCCTTTCACAAGAACATTGCATCCAATGAGAATGCTGATGGCTAAACTGAAACAATGAAATTGCTAAATACTATATTATTTGTTTTTATAAGTTTTGCATCTCTTGCTCAAACAACAGATGAGGAAAAACTGACTGTAACTTTAAAAGAATTTCACCAGGCGCTGGTAAAAAAGAATACAGTTTCTATCAACCAGCAAACAGACAAAGCGCTGAGTTATGGTCATAGCAATGGCTGGGTAGAAACAAAGGCTGATATGATTAAAGATTTAGAAACAGGTTATATCAGCTACCAGAATTTTAAAGAAGACAGTATCGCAATAACAATGAACGGCGCAATGGCCAATGTGCGTTTTGTTGCAGATATAACAGCAACATTAAAAGGCACAACAAGCAGCTTTCATTTAAAAGTGCTGGAAGTGTGGGTGAAGAAAGGAAAGCGATGGGTATTATTTGCAAGGCAGGCTGTAAAAACCGGATAATGAGCAATGCTGAACATAAATTGTATTCTTTTACACTTCAGTTCTTTGTGCATGCTGCACCCGATGAAGTGATGGAATTATTAACGAATGTTGTTTTTATAAAAGACTGGAGCGGAGCAGATGCTTTAGCAGAAAAAAAAG
>JANNAM010000131.1:0-23134 GCA_031384415.1 Bacteroidota bacterium | reverse complement strand
CCAATGGCAATGGAATTTTGGAGATGCTGCAAGTGGAGCTGCCAATACATCTACTTTAAAAAATCCAAAGCATAAGTTTTCAGCTCCAGGTACATATATGGTTACTTTAACCGGGCTTAGTAGTATTGGCTGTTATACTTCGCAGGCTTCGCTTGCTGTTACCGTAACCGAGGTACCCGCCGCTAATTTTGGGGTCAGCTCACCGATCTGCGATGGAAAGCCAGTTACTTTCAGTGATTCATCTATTGCATATCAACCGGCTAATTTGGTCAAATGGTTTTGGGATTATGGGGATGGTATAAAAGATACTGTACTTAATAACAGCAACAGGATTCATACCTATACTCCATGGGGAAATAAAACTGCCAAACTGAAAGTGGAAACCAACAGCGGCTGCCAGAGTACTTATTTTAGCAGGAACCTTTATGTGGGCCCGATACCTTTTGTAAATTTTAATTTGCCTGCGGTGGTTTGCCTTCCTTATGACAGTGCTCACTTTTTTGATGCAAGCACTATTGCAGATGGATCGCAGGCAGGGTTTGGCTACAAATGGTATTTTGGCGACCCACCAAGCGGAACCAATGATAGTTCGGTATTGAAGAATCCTGCACATTTATACCCAGGTACTGGGCCCTTCAATGTTCAATTAATAGTTACCAGCAATGTTGGCTGTGTTCATGATACCATCAAGGTTTTAAATAATGTGTATGCACAAGCCCACGCCGACTTTACAGTGAACCCCGAAAACTGCTTGAACGATGTAACAAGCTTTACAAGTAATGCTGTTGGCAGCGGTAATGTTGTTGCATCTTACCACTGGGATTTTGGTGATGCCAGCACCTCTGCTTTGCAAAACCCAACACATACCTACTCAACCGCAGGAACAAAAACTGTGAAGCACTGGGTGGTGACGGACAAGGGCTGCTACAGTGATACAACGACTAAAACAGTTATCATTAATCCATTGCCAACGGCCAATTTTACAAGCACGGGGCCATTTTGCGAAACTGGTACGATTACATTTACCGACGCATCTGTTGCCAATGCAGGCAACCTGACCGGCTGGGCATGGACTTTTGGCGATGCCGGCACTTCTGCTTTGCAAAACCCCACCCATACTTATGCAACAGCGGGAACATATACTGTTACACTTACCGTGACCACCAACAAGGGTTGCGTGAGCGCTGTGTATTCTGCCAATGTGGTGATACATCCATTGCCAGTGCCAGACTTTACACATACGGCTGTTTGCCTGCCTTATGGTGTGGCTAATTTTAACAATACATCTACAGTGGCCGATGGAACAGCACTTAGTTACGCATGGAATTTTGGCGACCCCGGAAGCGGTGCACTGAATACGACAGGGGCTGTTAACCCATCACATTATTTTAGTACTGTGGGGCCTTATACTGTTACACTAACGGCGGCAAGCACGCCGGGCTGTGTTGCTACAGGAAGCCATACGGTTGCTGATATTTATGATCAGGCCCATGCCGACTTTACCGTGAATACAGAAAACTGTTTGAATGATATAACCAGCTTTACCAGCAACGCTGTTGGCAGTGGCAATGCCATTACTGAATATCACTGGGATTTCGGCGATGCAACAACATCTTTACTGCAAAATCCTGCGCATACATATTTAACAGCCGGAACTAAAACAATAAAGCACTGGGTTGTTACTGACAAAGGTTGCTTTAGCGATACAACAACTAAAACAATTATCATCAATCTGTTGCCAACAGGTAATTTTAATTTCAATACACCCTCCTGCGAAACAAGGCTGATAACATTTACCGATGCATCTGCAGCCAATGTAGGCACTCTCACTAACTGGGTCTGGAATTTTAATGACCCTTCAAGCGGAGCAAACAATGCATCAACATTGCAAAACCCTACGCATACTTTTGCGGCAGCAGGCAATTATAACGTTACGCTTACTGTAACCAATTCAAAAGGTTGTGTGAGTGCTGTGTTTACAAGAGTAGTAACTATCAACGCAAGGCCTGTGGCAGGCTATATTGTACCTGAAGTTTGCTTAAGTGATACCTACGCACAATTTACAGATACAACTACAGTATCAGCAGGCACAATAACCAACTGGCAATGGAATTTTGGAGACCCTGTAAGCGGCCCTTTAAATACATCTGTTTTACAAAACCCAACTCATAGTTATACTTCGGTTGGTTCTTATACAATTCAGTTAATTGTTACAAGTAACAACGGATGCAAGGATACTATTTCTCACACCATGTTTGTAAATGGAAGTTTTCCTGTTGCAAACTTTACGGTTAATAATCCAACTACTTTATGTGCCAACGATTCTGTTGCCATCACAAATACTTCAACCGTTTTTCCCGGCACCATTACAAAGGTGGAAATTTACTGGAATAATGTAAACTTTCCGCTGGTTTTTGAAACAGATAATTTTCCTGCTCCGGGAGAAGTGTACAAACATTTGTATCCAAATTTCCAGTCGCCGTTAACCAAAAACTTTACCATTCGTTTCAGGGCATACTCAGGTGGTGTTTGTGTGAATGATAAAGTTGCTGTTATCACAGTCAATGCAGCGCCAAAAGTTCAGTTCAATAATATACCAAGCACATGCCTTGATGCTGCACCTTACCAGATAACGCAGGCAAGCGAAATTGGCGGGGTGCCGGGTTCTTTTGTTTTCAGCGGCCCGGGTGTTTCGTCATCAGGTATTTTTAATCCGGCATTGGTTGGGCCGGGCACTTACACCATTAAATATACATATACATCCACCACGGGTAGCTGTGTTGATACAGCTTCCAAACAAATTACAGTGTGGGAGCCACCCGTTGCCAATTTTGGATTTAGTACGCCAATATGCGAAACAAAACCAATTACATTCTCCGATTCATCCAGTACTCCTGTTGGTACATTAACAACATGGACATGGGATTTTGCAGACGGAACTCCATTGGTTGTAAGAAATACAAATGCAGCATTCACTCACACATTTGCGGCGGCAGGAACTTACAATGTAATATTGAAAGTTACCACCAGCAATGGTTGTGTAAGCACACAAAAAATACTTGCAGTCATTGTAAAGCCACAGCCAAAGTCCAACTTTACTTTTCCGGCAAGTGTTTGTTTGCCCAACGCAGTTGTAGCATTTGCCAACACATCTGCAATTGCAGATGGAACTGCATTGACTTACGCATGGAATTTTGGCGATCCCGGAAGTGGTTCCAATAGTTCGGTGGCTACCAATCCATCACATACATATATTGCACTTGGGCCTTACAATGTAAACCTGCAGGCAACAAGTGTGGCAGGTTGTGTGCATGATACAACGATTGGTTTAAATATTGTTCATCCTCAACCCAAGGCAGATTTTAGTATTAATAAATCAGGTGTTTGTATTGGAGGTAATGTTTCTTTCACTGATTTAAGCGATGGAAAAGACGGAACGGTAAACCAATGGAACTGGAATTTTGGTGATGCACAAAATTCCACTGCCGGGCCTGTGGTAACACATACTTACGGCGATACACTTACTTATACCATCAGTCATTTTATTATTAACAGCCACGGCTGCAACAGTGATACGGTGAGCAAAACATTCAGGGTGTATGCTTATCCTGTAGTGAGTGCCGGGCCCGACAGGGTAGTGCTGGAGTTTGGTTCCATCGTTTTACAATCTGCTGTTACCGGCAGCAGCCTGCAGTATTTGTGGACACCCAATTTGTATCTTAATGATAACAGGATAGCTACACCAACAGCAAGTAATTTATTAGATGATATTACTTACACGTTAACTGTTACAGCGCTGGGCGGTTGCTCTGCCAGCGATAAAGTGTTTGTAAAACTGCTGAAGGCGCCTAAAATACCCAATACATTTACGCCCAATGGCGATGGCATTAATGATGTTTGGTCTATTGATTATCTGGATACTTATCCCGGTAATACAGTGCAGGTATTTACCCGTACCGGCCAGTCGGTTTTTGAAAGTAAAGGATATGCAAAACCATGGGACGGCACATTGAATGGCAAGCCATTGCCTTTTGATACTTACTATTATATCATAGAACCCGGCAATGGCCGCAAACCGATGACGGGTTATGTGACAATAGTGAAATAATTTGGGTTGGGTTAAATAATAATTGCTCCGGGGCTGAAGGCTCCGGAGTTTTTTTGTGTGTAAAACCGGTGGATTTTATCTTGCACGGCAAGGCTGCATTTAATGGATAGAAGGCATCTCTCATTCGGGTATTTTTTACTATATTGCACAACTCAATTCTACAACTAAGCACAATGAGGAAACTTTTACTTCTCACAGTAACTATTTTAGCATCTTTTACCGTTTTTTCCCAGGATTTCAGTAATAAAGGGAAGGATTTTTGGACGGGGTATGGGTATCATCAGGTAATGACTACGGGGAACCAGCAGCAGATGGTTTTGTATTTTGCTACGGACCAGGTTACCAATATTACCATTACTATTCCCGGACTTGGGTATACTCAAACGCTGACAAGCCCTGCAGGAAACAATGTACTTACTTCAGCAGCTATTCCAAAAATAAACCCACAAGATGCAAGATTATTAAACACTCAGGGTACTTTTGATAAAGGAATTCATATTACTTCAGACAAACCAGTGGTGGCGTATGCCCATATTTATAATTCAAATGTTTCTGGCGCTACCATTTTGTTTCCTACAAACACATTGGGAAAAGAGTATTATTCAGTAAACTTTAAAAACATATCAAATACAAGTGATGCCAACTGCTGGTTTTATGTGGTGGCAGTAGATACTGGAACAACTGTAGTTGAAATAACACCATCAGCCAATACCGTGGGAGCATGGATAGCTGGTACTACTTATACAGTTACACTAACCCAGGGACAGATTTACAATGTACCAGGGACTTTTACCAACGGGGGGGCTGTTACACAAGGGGTAGATTTGACCGGATCAAAAATAAAAAGCATAGCCGGGGCAAACGGGGAGTGCAAAAGAGTTGCAGTATTTTCAGGAAGCGGAAGGATAGCGATATCCTGTAATAATACTGCTCCTTCATCGGATAATTATATGGTTCAGGCTTTCCCAAAAACTGCATGGGGAAAGAAATATTTAACCGTACCTGCTGCCGGAAATCAATCTAATAATATTTACAGGGTTTGTGTCACAGATCCAACTACGGTTGTAAATATTGATGGTGTTGTAGGTGGTTATCCATTACAAAACAATTTTTATTATGAAATTCCTTCTTCTAACCAGCCTCATGTAATTACTGCCGACAAACCAATTTTAGTTGCACAATATTTTCCCAGTCAAGGTGCATGTGGTAATGGAACACCCGGAGACCCCGAAGTAATTTATTTAAGTGCAGTAGAACAAAATATTAATAAGGTATTATGGAATGCTACTCCCAATTTTAATATTTCTGCTCATTATTTTAATGTAGTTATTCCAAATTCAGGTACTGCTATAAGTTCATTCAGACTTGATGGTGCAATACCTGTTGGCAGCTTTACACCTCACCCCCAGGATCCCAATTATGTATATTTAAAACAAAGTGTTTCTGCAGGCCCTCATGTAATTCAGTCAGATTCTGGTTTTAATGCGATAGCTTATGGTTTTGGAACAACAGAATCCTATGGTTACAATGCCGGAACTAATATCAGAGATCTGTACAATTTTCTAACTCCTATCAATCCATTGAGTATTTCATCAGACCCTGTTGCATGTACTGGTACACCATTCTATTTTTCTGTAACATTTCCTTTTCAGCCAACATCATTGTACTGGGATTTTCATGGATATTTTGCAAACGTTAATGATCTTGCTCCGGTTTTTGATTCAACTTATTTTATTGGAACAAGGCAGGTTTGGAGATATAAATTATCTACACCTTATACTTATTCACCTGCCAACAGTAACCCGGGTTATCCCGTGACGATAACAGCAGGAACTACAAGTGCTGAGGGTTGTGGAAATTCTTTTGAAAGAGATTTTGATTTGGCAGTTTATGATCCAACGCCTGCAACTATTGGCTGGATACACAATGGATGTGTAACAGATTCTGTTTCGTTTAAAGATTCTTCAAATTATGTATCACCTCTTTATTCTTACAAATGGTGGTGGAATTTTGGCGATGGAACAACTGACAGTGTAAAAAATCCAAGACATAAATACCTTGCACCGGGAACTTATACAGTTCGGTTTGCAATGATTAGTAATGTAGGTTGCATCAGTGATACCGCACAAAGAACTATTACTGTAACAAATATTCCTGTAGCAGATTTTAGCAACAGCATACCGGTATGTGCCGGTTTACCAGTTAGTTTTACCGATTTATCAAGTGCAAGTCAGCCGGGTTTTCTAACCGTCTGGAACTGGAACTTTGGCGATCCGGGAAGTGGTGCTAATAACACTTCTGTTTTACAAACTCCACCGCCGCATACTTATTTGGCCTGGGGAAATAAAACGGTTAGTTTATTGGTTAAAACAAACAGCGGATGCCCAAGCCTTACTACAACTAAAACAGTTTATGTTAACCCCATACCTTTTGTTGATTTCACCATGCCACCAGGTGTTTGCCTGCCGGGAGATTCTGCACATTTCTTTGATGCAAGTACTATTGCAGACGGAACACAAAACGGGTTCAGTTACTCCTGGAATTTTGGCGACCCCCCAAGTGCGCCAAACAATACTTCTGCCCTTAAAAATCCTGCACACTATTACAATAATGGCGGGCCGTTCAGTATTACTTTGCAGGTTACAAGTGCAGCAGGTTGTGTGCATGATACTGTAAAGGTTTTATCAAATGTTTATCCACAGGCCGATGGTGCATTTACTGCACCGGCACCTGTTTGCTTTGGAACCAATATGACTTTTGTAAGCTCAAGCACTGCTCCTGCAGGCTCAGCAATTGTTTCCTACAAATGGGATTTTGGAGATGGATCAGCTATCGTTACAGCTTCCAGTGCAACAATTATTCATTCCTACATTGCAGGTACATTTACAGTTAAACACTGGATTGTTACCGACAAAGGATGTAACAGCGATACTGCCATTAACCAGGTTACGGTATATGTTGTGCCGGCAATTTCAAGTGCCGTGCCAACCAACCCAACCACCTGCCTGGGCAATGAAGGGTTCATTATATTAAATGGTTTGCTGGCAGGTCAGTCTTATACTGTTAATTATGATAAGAATGGAACGCCGCAACCGGTGCTAACGCTTGTTGCCAGTGCATCGGGCCAGGTAGTGATACCAAATCTTACTGCTGGTTCTTATTCAAATATTAACTGCACTGCCAATGGCTGCACCAGTTCTAATGCACCAACGCAAACACTTACAGACCCTGCACCACCGACAGCGCCAACGCCCAGCAGCAACGGGCCAATTTGTGCAGGCAGTACACTGAATTTATTTGCAACAGCAGTTGCCGGAGCAAGCGGTTATAACTGGACAGGACCAAACGGATTTACCTCTCCTTTGCAAAACCCAAGTATTGCGGCAGCAACAACAGCAGCAACTGGAGTTTATAATGTAACTGTTACAGTCAATAATTGTACATCTGCATTGTCATCGGCATTGAATGTAGTGGTAAATGATTTGCCGGTTATCAGTAGTGTGGTGCCTACCAATCCAAGTACCTGCGCAGGTACTGATGGTTTTATAACATTGAATGGTTTAACAGCCGGTCAAACATACACTGTTAATTACAGTAAGAACGGAACCCCACAACCAGCATTGAATCTTACAGCCAATGCATCTGGCCAGGTAGTGATACCAAACCTTAGCTCGGGAACTTATACCAATATTAACTGCTCGGCCAATAATTGCACAAGCACCAATGCACCTGCACAAGTATTGAGTGACCCATCGGCGCCTGCACCACCAACCACAGGAAGCAACAGCCCTATTTGTGCTGGTGCTACACTGAATTTAACTGCATCGGCTGTTACCAATGCAACTTATAACTGGAGCGGGCCAAATGGATTTACTGCTGCAGTTCAAAACCCAAGTATCGTTGCGGCAACAACTGCTGCAAGCGGTGCTTATATTGTTACTGTTACAGTAAACAACTGTACATCTGCATCTTCTATTCCTTTGAATGTGGTGGTAAATGTTACGCCTGCAATTAGCAGTGCTGTACCAACCAACCCAACAACCTGTTTGGGTAATGAAGGGTTCATTACATTAAATGGATTACTGGCAGGACAATCTTATACAGTAAACTATACTAAGAACGGAACGCCGCAGCCGGTGCTTACACTTGTTGCCAATGCATCGGGCCAGCTTGTGATTCCAAATCTTACAGCGGGTTCTTACACAAATATTAACTGCACTGCCAATGGTTGTACGAGCCCTGATGCCCCAACACAAACACTTACCGACCCTGCGCCACCGGCAGCGCCAACACCCAGCAGCAACGGGCCTATATGTGCCGGCAGTACATTGAATTTATTTGCTACAACAGTTGCAGCAGCTACCGCTTATAACTGGACAGGGCCAAATGGATTTACATCTGCTTTGCAAAATCCCAGTATTGCGGCAGCAACCACAGCAGCAACAGGAATTTATAATGTAACTGTTACAGTCAATAATTGTACTTCGTCATTGTCAACTGCACTGAATGTAGTGGTTAATGATATGCCTGTTATAAGCAGTGTTACTCCTGTAAACCCAAGTACCTGCGCCGGCAGCGATGGAACTATTACGCTGAACGGATTGATTGCGGGACAAACTTATACGGTTAATTATAATAAGAATGCAGTAGCACAAACTCCGCTTTTACTTACCGCCAATGCTTCGGGAAGTGTAACAATAACAGGGCTTACTGCAGGAACATACAGCAATATAAACTGTACGGCCAATAACTGTACAAGTGCTAATGCACCTACTCAAACTTTAAGCGATCCTTCAGCACCTGCAGCACCAACAGCCAGCAGCAACAGCCCGGTATGTGCAGGCTTTGCATTGAACTTAACAGCGGGGGCTGTAACCAATGCAACCTATGCCTGGAGCGGACCAAACGGATTTACATCTGCTTTGCAAAACCCAAGCATCCCTGCTGCTACCGTGGCCGCAACGGGTAATTACAATGTGACTGTTACAGTAAGCAATTGTACTTCGGCAGCAACGATTATTCCGGTGGTGATAAATGCCCTGCCAACAGCCAATTTTAATTTCACTGCGCCTTCCTGCGAAACAAGAACGATTAGTTTTAGTGATGTATCACTTGCCAATTCGGGAACGTTGAACGGCTGGACATGGGATTTTGGTGACCCCGGAAGCGGTGCAAACAATACATCATCAATACAAAACCCAACACATAGTTTTGCTGCAACCGGAACTTATGCAGTTACACTTTCTGTTACCAACAGCAATGGTTGTGTAAGTACAGTATTCAGCCGCAATGTGGTAATTAATGCAAGGCCGCTGGCCGGGTTTATTTTACCTGAAGTTTGTTTAAGCGATACGTATGCTCAGTTTACTGACACCAGTAAAATTGCTACAGGAACCATTACAGGATGGGAATGGAATTTTGGTGACCCTGTAAGCGGAGCCTTAAATACATCTACTTTACAAAATCCGCAACATAGTTATACTGCTGTTGGTTCTTACAATGTACGGTTGATTGTAACAAGTAATAATGGATGCAGGGATACCATTACACAGGTTTTGTTTGTTAATGGAAGTTTCCCTGTTGCTGATTTTACAGTTGCCAATCCCACTACATTGTGTGCCAATGATTCAGTTTCAATTACCAATACTTCCACCGTTTTCCCGGGTGTGATTACCAAGATTGAAATTTACTGGGATAATGTAAACTTCCCGTTGGTATTGCAAACTGATAATGCACCAGCACCGGGTAAAGTGTATAAACATTTGTATCCAAACTTCCAGTCGCCATTAACTAAAAACTTCACTATCCGTTTCAGGGCATACTCTGGTGGAGTTTGTGTAAATGATAAAATTTCTGTTATCACAGTGAATGCTGCTCCTAAGGTTCAGTTTAATAATATACCCAATGCCTGCCTTGATGCAGCGCCATACCAGATAACACAGGCAACTGAAATTGGCGGCGTTCCTGGCTCAGCTGTATTCAGTGGACCGGGTGTTTCAGCTTCAGGTATTTTCAATCCTGCTTCTGTTGGACCGGGAACTTATACCATTAGATATACTTACACATCTTCAGCAGGTGGTTGCGTAGATTCTGCATCCAAGCAAATTACTGTGCTTGCAGCGCCAGTAGCAGATTTCAGTGTGAGTGCGCCGGTTTGCGAAACAAAAGCCATCACATTTACTGATGCTTCTGCAACACCTGTAGGAACATTAACTACCTGGACATGGAATTTTGCAGACGGTACGCCATTGGATGTAAGAAACAGTAATGCACCTTTTACGCATGTGTTTGCAGCAGCAGGCACGTATAATGTAACATTAAGAGTTACTACCAGCGATGGTTGTATAAGTATAGCAAAACAAATTGCAGTTATAGTGAAGCCACAGCCTAAACCTAACTTTACTGTTCCTGCAAGTGTATGTTTGCCAAATGCAGTTGTTAACTTCACCAATACCTCTTCCATTGCAGATGCAAGCGCTATGACATATAGCTGGAATTTTGGAGACATTGGAAGTGGCTCAAATACTTCTGCTGCTGCCAATCCATCACACACATATTCTGCTGTTGGCCCTTATAATGTTAACCTGCAGGTTTCAAGCGTTGCTGGTTGTGTGCATGATACTACCATTGTAATCGATATGATTCATCCGCAACCCAAAGCTGATTTCAGTATTAATAAACCAGGCATTTGTATCGGAGAAAATGTTACGTTCACCGACTTAAGCGATGGCAAAGACGGAACAGTAAATCAATGGAGCTGGTCGCTCGGTGATGGTGGGGTAAGAACAACACAAAATGTTACTTATACTTATGGCACAGCCAATACATTTAATGTAAGCCTGTTTATTGTTAACAGCCAGGGCTGTAACAGTGATACAGTTACCAAACAATTTACGGTTCATCCTTATCCGGTTGTGAATGCAGGACCTGACAGGGTGGTACTGGAAGGCGGTTCGGTAATATTGCAGCCAATTGTTACCGGTAACGATTTACAATATTTATGGACACCGAATTTGTATATGAATGATAACAGGAGTGGTGCACCAACAGTAAGCAATGTGCTGGCTGATATTACTTACACATTGACAGTAACAGCAAGAGGCGCTTGCACAGCAAGTGATATGGTTTTTGTGAAATTGCTAAAAGCACCAAAAATACCTAACACTTTTACACCAAATGGAGATGGTATTAATGATGTGTGGGCAATTGATTATTTAAATACATATCCGGATAACAGGGTGCAGGTATTTACCAGAACCGGGCAGTTGGTTTTTGAAAGCCGTGGTTACGGCACTCCATGGAATGGAAAACTGAATGGTAAAGCGTTGCCGTTTGATACCTATTATTATATTATTGAACCAAACAATGGCCGCAAGCCAATGACGGGCTATGTTACTATTGTGAGGTAAATTCAAACAGTCACGGCAGTATTTATTATGCTGCTGTGACTGTTAAAATTAACTTTTTTATTTTATCAAATTATCTGAACTTTAATTGTAACGATAAGCAAAGAAGAAGGCATGAAGAAAATTACACTAATCATTTTAAGTTGCAGTTGCAGTTTGCTTGCATTGTCGCAGGCAAAGCCGTTTTATACGCAATACATCCTTAACAATTATATTCTTAACCCGGCTGTTTCGGGGATAGAAAATTATACTGATGTAAAACTGAGTTACCGGAATCAGTGGGCTGGTATTAATGGTGCACCGGTTACTACCTACTTTAGTGTTCACGGGCCAATTGGAAAACAGGATTATAATACTACTGCTACGTCATTTGATATACAGGGATACAATCCAAGAGGTAAGGCAGCATACGATGAATATTCGGCGCCGCCGCCCCATCATGGGGTTGGCTTTGTTGCTTTGAATGATAAAACTGGTTATATAAACCGCTGGAGTGTTTATGGAACTTATGCTTATCACAAGGCATTAAGTGCGAAGCTTACTTTATCTGCCGGATTTGAAGCAGGCTTTAGTAGTGTAAATTTAGACAGGACAAAAATTGACTGGGGCAGCCTCGACCCCAATGACCCAACAATAGGTTACAGCACCGGCGAACTTAAAAAAGTAAAACCAGAAGTTGGTGCAGGGCTTTGGTTATATTCTTCCAATTCTTATATCGGCATATCTGTACTGAATATTATTCCCGGCAAAGCAAAGTTTGTAACGCTTGATAAATACGGCACTTCATTTACACCTAATTATTTTATAACTGCCGGCCACCGTTTCTTTTTGAATGATGATATTTCTGCTCTGCCATCTGTGATGGTTCAGTACTGGCAGCCCCAGTTATATGGAGTGCATGGAAATGTAAAACTGCAGTACCACGATAAATTCTGGGTAGGCGGCAGTTACCGCTACTCCGATTTAGTTGCAGGATATTCTGCAATGGCTGGTATCAATGTTTCCAATGTATTCAATGTAAGTTATGCTTACGAAAATGCCACTACTTCCCGGTTAAGGACTTATACAAAAAACACACATGAAATAGTGCTGGGATTTTTACTGGGCAACAGGTACAGCGACAGTTGCCCAAGGCAGCTTTGGTAAAATTTATTGCTGGGGGAGAAGTCTCTTTCTTTTTATTCCTGTATCATACATTCTGCTAAGGGTATCAATCACCATTTCCCTTGCAGCCAGTTTCCACTCTGGTGTTACCACCCATTGGCCATTTTGAAATGTAAGTGTGTATGCTTTTACAGAGGCATTTTTTGAACCGGATTCTTCTTCATTTATAATTATATGGCGTGTAGCATCATTCTCCTGCAGGGTTACAGGTATTGCAAAATTTTCTGCAACTTCTTTAGCTAACTGGTAAGATTGCGATTTCAATTTTTTCAGTAATGGTTCCAGTTGTTTCATCTTCTTTTCAATGACTGGCTTTTGCCTGTTCAATTCTTCAGAAGCCTGCTTCATTGCGCCTGCAACATCTGTCTTTGTTAAAATATTATTTATAAAAACGGGGTTGTTCATTTCGTTAAATGCATCAGCAAAAAAAGTTGAGTTGTTTTCAATTGTTGATGTCTGAATTTGTCTGGCTGCAGTATTGAAACGCAAAACACCGAGGAAGCAAAATAAAATAATTGATAAGGAAACAATTACAGGAATTAAAATTCCACTTCTTTTCTGGCGGTCATAATTTTTTTCGTTGCTGAAAAAACGGATGCGTTGCAGCAGTTGTTGTTTTTTATTTACTGCAGCCAGTTGAAAGGAGGGAATGAGTTGTTTGAAACGTTCGGCCTGCAATAAAGTTTCGGCATACAATACTGGTGAATATTTGAAGCTCATAACATTTACGTCACAGTATTTCTCTCTTTCAAGCCGTATTTTTTTGCAAAGCGAAATGATGAATGGATTAAAGAAGAAAATATTTTCTGCAATAATTAAAAACCAGTTGAGCAGATAATCATTTGCTTTTATATGCGTCAGCTCATGTATGATGAGTGTTTCAGCCTGCTGCAGGCTTAACTGGTTTACTAATGCAACAGGTAATAATATTGCAGGTTTAAAGAAACCAAATGTTACAGGTGTTGCGATATTGCTGCTTAGCCAAAGTGTTACTTTTCTTTTAATACCAAACTGGTTAGCGTGGTATGAAGTGAATAGTTTTAAATCAATGGGTGGTTTTTGCAAGCCGGTTTTATGTACTTTTTGAAAATTAAGCCAGCGGTATATTACCTGAGTTATCTTGAAAAATAAAACAACAATGTAGGCGGTAAATAACCAAGGAGTAATTGTATGAAGCAAATCAAGTGGTAAAACACTGCCGGTAAAAGTTGTAATTGAAAATGTTTCAATAGAATTAACCTGCCCGGTAAAATAAATGGTGAATGTGAAAATGGAGAGACCCAGTTGTGTGGCAAGCAACAGAAATAAGAAATTTCTTTTTTGAATCAGGTTGCTGTTTCTCAGCAGCGATTTATTAACCAGCATATATAACAAAACAAGTAAAGCAGCCTGCCACAGGCTGTGTAACATACTCATGCAAAAACTATAAGAGAGTTGTGCCATGAACTGCTGGTTGTTTTGGTTTATCGGTTCTTATTTTTCTTTTTTAAGCTGCGTTATCAGCAATTGTATTTTCTCCAGTTCTTCGCTGCTTGCTGCATGGCCGCCCAATGCCTGCAAAACAAGATTGGTTGAAGAACCTGCAAACAGTGTGTCTATCATTTTGTTTAAAAACTGTGCCTGTGTTTTTTCACGGGTTACTGCCGGCTGGTAAATATGGGTTTTGTTGCTGTCGTCTCTTGTTACCAAACCTTTTTCAAACATAATCTGCATCAGTTTGAGTGTGGTGGTGTAACCGGCATCTTTTGTTTTCAGCAATTCTTCATGTACAGTTCTTACAGTAGCGGCTTCTTTATTCCACAGCACCTGCAATATCTCCAGTTCGCTCTCGGTGGGCTTTGTATTTTTAATGAGTGTCATAATACGATTTATTTCGTAAAGCAAAGAAAAGAAGAATTTTTCAAAAGAAAGCAATTTTTTTTGAGGGGGACACTAATTACACGAATGAGCACGGATGAAGGCAAAAGAAGTTGGCCACAGACCTGCCTGCCGGCAGGCAGGTTACACTGATTGGCACAGATGAATAGAAGTTAGCCACTAATTACACGAATAGGCACTAATTGAAAACATTAGTGCTAATTGGTGTAATTCGTGGCTAAAAAAAAGCCCCGTTGCGAAGCGACAGGGCCGGGCTTATAAATTTGATGTGGTTTATTTATTCTGGCTGTTTTTGAGTTCTACATCAGCGCCATTTAAAGCATCAATCAGAGCTTTGTATTTAGCAACAACTTCATCTTTTTGTTCTATGCCATCAATAATTAGTTTTCCTTTTTTTACCGATAAAGTGTAATTATCTCTTTTTAGCAGATTGTCAGCAGCCAGGGCATCTGCCAGTTTTTCTGGACCGGGCTTCATTTCATCTGAATTGGCAGTTACGGTAACAGTTGAATTATTGCTGCTGTCTGTTTTGATGGTAGAAATTTCTTTTGTCATTTCCTGTGTTCCTTTCTTATCAGTATTCGGATGCATTCCTGCTAAAGTAGGAGCAATAACCAATGAAACAATACTCATCAGTTTAATTAAGATGTTCATTGAAGGGCCACTGGTATCTTTAAAAGGATCGCCAACAGTATCACCTGTTACAGAAGCCTTATGTGGTTCAGATTTTTTGTAGAACATTTCACCGTTTATCTCAACACCTTTTTCAAAAGATTTCTTTGCATTGTCCCATGCACCACCAGCATTGTTTTGAAACATTCCCATCAATACACCTGTGACAGTTGCACCGGCTAAAAATCCGCCCAATGCTTCCGCACCAAGGCCCGGCATAAAGCCAATAATTAATGGAGAAATAATTGCAATGGCACCGGGCAACATCATTTTTCTCAGCGAAGCTTTTGTTGAAATAGCCACACATTTATCATACTCCGGTTTGCCGGTTCCTTCCATAATTCCTGGAATCGTTTTAAACTGGCGGCGTACTTCTTCTACCATTGCCATGGCCGCCTGGCCAACAGCTCGGATGGCAAGTGAAGAAAATATAAATGGAATCATGCCGCCTACAAATAAACAGGCCAGTACATTTGCTTTGTAAATATCAATGCCGCTGATGCCTGCTACGCCAACAAATGCAGCAAACAAAGCCAAAGCTGTTAATGCTGCAGAAGCAATGGCAAAACCTTTACCGCTTGCAGCCGTTGTGTTACCAACCGCATCAAGCACATCTGTTTTTTCACGAACTTCTTTTGGCAGTTCGCTCATTTCGGCAATACCACCTGCATTATCTGCAATAGGGCCAAAAGCATCAATTGCAAGTTGCATTGCAGTTGTTGCCATCATACCTGCAGCGGCGATTGCAACACCATACAGGCCTGCACATTCATAACTACCCCAGATACCACCAGCCAAAACTAAAATAGGTAAGAAAGTAGATTCCATCCCGATAGCAAGTCCACCAATTACATTGGTAGCATGGCCTGTAGAGGATTGACGAATTATAGAAAGCACCGGACGCTTGCCCATTGCTGTGTAATATTCTGTGATGATACTCATTAAAGCACCTACCGCTAAGCCAACTGCAATAGCACCCATCACACCCCATTTGGTAAATGGAACACCACGAAGTATCATGTGTTCGGGTAATAACCAGTTAACTAAAAATGCTGCAGCAATCGCTGTTAATATCATTGAACCCCAGTTGCCCATGTTCAATGCTTTTTGAACTGTGGCAGTATTAATGCCTGCATTATCGCTGATGCGTACAAACAAAGTACCCACAATTGAAAACAGGATACCAACGCCTGCAATAAGCATTGGTAAAATAATAGGAGAGAAGCCTCCCAACACATCTGAACCAATTACAGTTGTTTGCTGGCCTAAAACAATTGTTGCCAAAACTGTTGCTACATAAGAACCAAATAAATCGGCACCCATACCGGCAACATCACCCACATTATCACCCACATTGTCTGCAATGGTTGCAGGGTTTCTTGGGTCATCTTCCGGAATACCTGCTTCTACTTTACCCACCAGGTCAGCTCCCACATCGGCAGCTTTTGTATAAATTCCACCACCCACACGGGCAAATAATGCAATAGATTCTGCACCCAAAGAAAAGCCGGTCAGCACTTCAATCGTCCTCACCATTTCTTCTGAATTAACAGCAGCATCGGGAGCAAAAAAATGTTTTAATGCAATGTACAATCCACCTAAACCTAACACAGCCAAACCTGCCACACCAACACCCATTACAGCACCGCCTGTAAAAGATACATTCAATGCTTTGCTTAAACTTGTACGGGCTGCATGAGCAGTACGAACATTGGCTTTTGTTGCTGCCTTCATACCAATGTAACCGGCGGTAGCACTCAACACAGCACCCAACACAAAGGCAACTGCAATACTCCAGTGGCTTTGAGAATTTGCATTGGCCATCACTGCCAGCAAAATGCCAACAATCACTACAAAATATCCCAGTATTTTCCATTCTGCTTTTAAAAAAGCCATAGCCCCTTCAGCAATATAATTGCTGATTTCTTTCATTCGGTCGGTACCTGCATCCTGCCTGGCAACCCAGTTAAATTTAATAAGAGTGTAGATAAGCCCCACAATGCCCATTGCCGGAATAGCGTAGATCAAATTGTTCATATAGTTGTTTAGAGTTCTGAATTTTGGAGGGCAAAAATAGGGCAAATGAGCCAAAAAAGGGCATTTGCAGTAACTTATAATCAGCTTATAAAGGATTAAAACAGAATTGTGGAAAAAGAAATGGCTTATTCGGCAATTACTTCAATGGTAGCGCCAATTTCCCTTTCAGTAATGGCATCACACATTGGTTTCAGGGTTTCGTAACTGCCTTCTTTTACGGCATATTTACCCCGGGTGTGAATGATCATGGCGCATTGCTCGGCCTGCTCATCGGTGTGGCCGCAAATTTTTACCAGTGTTTCAATCACCCATTCAAAAGTATTCACTTCATCATTCCATACAATGAGGGTGCAGCCTTCCTGTGTGGTGGTGATGGTATCAGTATCCTGGAACTGTTTGGTGAGTATATTTGGCTGAATAATCATTTTGTGATACAAAAATAAGCCGTTTTTTTCATCCGCCGGAATTCTCAGTTGTTCTCTGTGAATTTTTCTTTGCTGCTCTGCGATAAAAATTTTATCTGTATAGTAAATGATTTTTTATTGAAAGATTAACGGGTATTGAGGATGTATTTTTTAATAGCCAGAGATGTAAAAGTATTGGCTGGTGCATGAACCAGGAGGAGAATAAGATTGAGGTGTAGGAGGCTGTTGCTGGTTCTTTATAGAAATATTTTCAAAAAATTTTGCAGAAAAGTATTTACCCTTATCTTTGCCCTCCGATTTTAAAAAGGGAGTTTAGCTCAGTTGGTTTAGAGCATCTGCCTTACAAGCAGAGGGTCGGCGGTTCGACCCCGTCAACTCCCACTAAAGCCTCACAGAAATGTGAGGTTTTTTAATTCAACTGCACCGCAGGCAGCCTGTAGTTCTGCCCGTCATACACAAACAGTTCATCAATTTCAACAGTCCAGTATTTATGCAAGGGCGATTTTGAAAGGTATTTCTCTACTTCTCTTTTATTCTTTGCATTAAAAATTATCCAGCAACGCTGGGTTTCCATGCTTACGGTGTAATAGTCAATAATGTTTTTTTCAATCAGGCTGTTGATATAAGTGCGGTGCGGCGGCACAAGGGGCATAAATTCTTCGTCCATATCAAAACGGAGTGTAACCTGGTATTTGTTTAACTGGTGGATGTTTAGATTTTCCATGTTGTAATATTATTTACCCATTCGTTGTTGAATGGTGCTGTTATTTTAATATAGTTATCTGTGTAACCTTCCATCATATTGTTTTTGCTGTTGGCTTCAAACAATACTTTTCTTTCCTGGCCAATATGCTGCTGTGTAAAATACTGCATCTTCTGGTAACTCAGGTTACGCAGTTGTTTGTTTCTTTCGTGTCTTGTATTTATGGGCACTGCAGGTTTTATTGTAAGTGCATGTGTATTGTCTCTTTCAGAATAAGTAAATACATGCAGGTAACTAATATCGAGGCTGTGCAGAAAATCAAATGTTTCCTTAAAATCTTCTTCTGTTTCGCCGGGAAAACCAACAATAACATCCACACCAATGCAGCAATGTGGCATCAGTGTTTTTATAAGCCCAACCCTTTCGGCATACAATTCTCTTTTATATCTCCGCCGCATCAGACCCAGTATTTTATTGCTGCCGCTTTGCAATGGAATATGAAAATGCGGCATAAACTTTTTACTGTTGCTTACAAACTCAATGATTTCATTGGTAAGTAAATTGGGCTCTATAGAAGAAATGCGGAAGCGTTCAATACCTTCAGTTTTATCTAACTCTTTAATCAGTGAAAAGAAATTTTCTTTTCTATCCAAATCAATCTCCTCCGTTTCCCTTCCCACCGGGAAGGATAGGATGGGCTTTGGCTTGAAATCCCCCAAATTTACTCCCGTCAAAACAATCTCCTTGACTCCGCATGCTGCCAGTTCTTTAACATTCTTCAAAACATTTTCAATGCTATCACTCCTGCTTTTTCCCCTTGCCATTGGAATGGTGCAAAAAGAACAGTTGTAATCGCAGCCGTCCTGCACTTTTAAAAAAGTTCTTGTTCTGTCATTAATGGAATAAGAAGCCGTGAATGTGTTTACATCTTCAATATCGCAACTACAAATTTTGGCGCTGTTGCCTTTGCTTATTTCTTTAAGATGATGTGTAATGTTGAATTTTTCGGCGGCGCCCAATACCAAATCCACACCGGGGATGGAAGCAATTTCTTTTGGTTTCAACTGTGCATAGCAGCCTGTAATCACCACCAGGCTTTCAGGTGCCTTGCGCTGAATCCTTCTAACTAACTGGCGGCATTCCTTATCGGCATTTTCAGTAACAGAGCAGGTGTTGATGACATACACATCTGCCACCTCATCAAAATCTTTTTTTACAAAGCCATCCTGCTCCAGCAATCTTCCTATAGAAGATGTTTCGGAGAAGTTGAGTTTGCAGCCAAGTGTATGTAGCGCTACTGATTTCATTGTGGGTGCAAAGATAAGCAGCCCCCTCTAAATCTCCCCCTGAAGGGGGAGACTTGGAAGAGAATATTATATTGAACTTCTTTTAGGGTAATTTTGCGTCTTAACTTTTATGATGATAAGAAAATATCTTCCTTTTGTTGCATTAATTGGTGCCGCATGTTTGCTTTGGTGGGTAAAAACAAATCAGCGTGGCAATTACAAGCCTTCTGTAAAAACAGAACACATAAAAATTCAGCCATCGCCGGGTAATGATAGCCCGGGCCAACACAATGACCCCAGCGTAAGCCCTGTTCGCAATGATGGATTTAACCGCAGGGTTGCTCACATTATTTACAGCAAACATGCCCGTTGCAGGATGGATTGCCGCCATATAGATGAAAGTGAAGTAAAAGAGATTCTTGAAAAGGGCCAAGTGAATTATAATAAAGTAGAAAATGATGCCAGAGGAAAAACCTATCCGGTTGAAGGTATTACACATGATAAGCAGCATGTGAGGATTGTGTTTGCCCCAAAGGATGATGGAGATGTGGTGGTGGTAACTGTGATTGATTTGGATACGGAATGGCAATGCGATTGTAAATAGCAGCCACGAATTACACTAATTAACACTAATGAATAAGAATGCATTTTATATTCGTGTAAATTCGTGTAATTAGTGGCTAAGACTTAATCAAAAAAAAATGTTCGTTTAATTAGTGGCAGACAATGAAAATTAAATCTCTCCTGGCAAAACCTTTTGCCAACTATATATACAAACAGATAAAAAAAGGAATGGAACTTGCGGTGGAAGACCAGCAATCCATTTTTAACCACTTAATAAAAGTTGGCATCAAAACCGAGTTTGGAAAAGAACATGGTTTTGAAAATATAAAATCTTACGAGGATTTTGTACAACAGGTTCCTGTAAGAGATTACGAAGCATTTAAACCTTACATAGAAAAAATAAAACAAGGCAGGCACAATGTATTGTGGAAAGGCCAGCCAATTTATTTTGCCAAAACAAGCGGCACTACCAGTGGCGCAAAATACATTCCCATCAGCAAAGATTCTATTCCCAATCATATCAACACTGCAAGAAATGCATTGCTCTGTTACATGGCCGAAACAGGCAATACAAAATTTGCTGACGGCAAACTGATCTTTCTAAGTGGTTCTCCTGAACTGGAAAGAGTTGGTGGAATTCCGACGGGAAGACTGAGCGGCATTGTTAATCATCATGTGCCAAAATATTTACGCAGCAATCAATTGCCATCTTACACTACCAACTGCATCGAAGAGTGGGAAGAAAAATTAGATAAGATTGTAGAAGAAACAATCAGTCAGAACATGACACTCATCAGCGGCATACCGCCATGGATGCAAATGTATTTTGACAGGCTTACCGAAAAGAGCGGAAAGAAAATTGCAGAACTGTTTCCCAACTTTAATGTGATGGTGCAGGGCGGTGTAAACTTTGAACCTTATAAAGCCAAGTTGTATGAAAGCATCGGCAAGCAAATTGATTGCATAGAATTGTTTCCTGCCAGTGAAGGTTTTTTTGCTTTCCAGGACAGTCAAAATGCGGAAGGCTTATTACTGAACACCAATAGCGGAATATTTTTTGAGTTCGTTCCTGCAGGGGAAATTTTTAATGAAAACCCAACAAGACTTTCTTTAAAAGATGTAAAGGTTGGAGAGAACTATGCTTTAATAATAAATAACAATGCAGGTTTGTGGGGATATAATATTGGTGACACAGTTAAGTTTGTTTCCACGAATCCTTACCGGCTTATTGTAAGTGGGCGAACAAAACATTTCATCAGCGCCTTTGGCGAACATGTGATTGGCGAAGAAGTAGAATCTGCTTTATTAAAAGCTGCTGCAGAAGAAAATATTCACATTACAGAATTTACTGTTGCCCCAATGATATCGCAGGATGGAGGAAAAAGCTACCACGAATGGTTTGTTGAATTTGAAAACCAGCCTGCTGATATAAATACTTTTGCAAAAAAGATAGACGACAACCTGCGCCAGAAAAATGTTTATTACGAAGACCTTGTTGGCGGAAACATTTTACAACAACTGAAAATTTCTGTTGTGAGAAAAAATGGTTTTATTGATTACATGAAAAGCATTGGCAAACTCGGCGGACAAAATAAAGTTGCCCGATTGAGTAATGACAGAAAGATTGCTGAGGAGTTGGGGAAGTTTGTTGTGTGATAAAATGAATATTTAATGTTTTTGTTAGTCTAAGTGTTATACATTTTCAAAGAATTGAACCGCAAAGTTGCAGAAATCAATGATCACATCTTTGTCCAGGTCAAATTCTTTTCTCTTGCCTAAATAGTTGTGTGACGTTGGTGTGATTTCTTTTCCTTGTTGAAGTTCTTCAACTGTTATACACTTGATATGTTTTTTAGAAACAAGAATTATGTAAGCATTTTCATATGGATAATTCTTTGGTAAATTCTTCAAACTAAATTCTTCGCCGGCTCTGAACTTTACCTCAACGAAATAAACATCTTTCGTCTTTGGGTTTTGCATAACAAAGTCAGGCATTCTTCGAATTTCTTGTGCAACATCAGAACGAACACCTTTTAACAGTTCCATAATTCCGGGAATAGTGTTTTCCATTCCGTAGCGAAAAACATTGTAACCTAAACTCAAAAATAATTCTTGAATGAGTGTTTCGGCAATTCTACCTTTAATCATTCCATAACGATAAGATCTCTCTTTTTCGGATAGTCCAACTTCCTTTTCTTCATCAAAGTCGTCAGGAGTAGTGTCAATAGATTTAGTTACTGCTGCTATTGGAGATTTCTTTCTATTGTAACAGTCGGTACAGAGTCCTCCATTGTACTTGGTAAATTTTCCACATTCAATACATTCTGCCATTGCCAGTGTTTTATTTTGTAGTTCTAAAGTTAGTTACTTTGCATAAAAATTTCAAGTTGGCAGAGTCGTCATAATATTACCAACTACATTACACCTTCTGCACCCTCGGCTCTATCGTTGTCAAATCCTTGATCTCCACAGGCTTTCCGCTATCACAACTTTTTCTTGCTGCAATACCAATTAGGCAAGACAATGCACCATCCCTTGTTCCTGCAGACTGCCGCAGGTTATCCCCGGTGCCCGGAATAAAAATTCTGTCTTTTAATAATTTATCGCCACCGCCATGCCCGCTTTCGGCCAAAGGCACTTTTATAAATTCGGGCTTGCCAAAATTTTTTGTCAGCATCAGCTCATCATAATCTAATTTAACCGGCGGGTTGCTTTCCTGTATCCATGCTTCCAATCTTCCATCCATGCCATTAAATGCAATGCGGTAACCTTCGTAAGGCGAATAAGCAGTAAGCGAATAACTTACCTGCACACCATTGGCATACTTTATAGAAGCGGCCATCTTATCAAAAATGTCAATGTCTTCTTTCCACACACAGCCATCTCTTAAA
>JANNAM010000122.1:0-2739 GCA_031384415.1 Bacteroidota bacterium | reverse complement strand
GGCCCTGATACCGGCTGGGATTCTATTGGTGATTTTTCTCAAGGCAAGGCATTGGCAAAATTTTTAAATCGCCTGGACGGTACCAACCAGTTGGCAAAAACAATTTTGTACAATCTTAACCCGGCAGATAATGATTTAATGGCTACGATGATCGGTAACTTCAACGATGGAAGTGTTGCGGGGAAAATACAATTTGGTTCTGCCTGGTGGTTCCTCGATCAGAAAGATGGTATGGTAAAGCAGATGAATGCACTCAGCAATATGGGACTGCTCAGCAAATTTGTAGGCATGCTTACCGACAGCCGGAGTTTTCTTTCTTATCCACGCCATGAATATTTCAGGAGAATACTCTGCAATATGTTTGGCGAAGAAATTGAGAATGGCGAATTGCCCAATCATGTTGAATGGATAGGTAAAGTGGTGCAGGATATTTGCTTTAATAATGCAAAGCATTATTTCGGGGTATAGACCCGGCATAAAAATTTATTAAGAGATCTCGGAGTAGTAGCTTTTGAGATCTTTTTTGTTTATGCAAATTCACTTACTTAATTAACTTTACAGCATCACTCAATTATGACAAAGAGAAAAGTACTTTGTTTTGGAGAATTGCTCTTGCGCATTTCGCCTGCTGTAACCAAAGATGCTGCCGGTAAGCAGCCTATGCTTTTATATGTGGGAGGCGCTGAAGCAAATGTTGCCACTGCCCTGGCTGGCTGGGAAGTTCCGGTTAAATACTGCACGGCTTTACCGGATAATTTCATGAGCCGCCACATGCTGCATTATTTAGAATACAAAGGCATTTATACTTCTTCTATTTTATTTTCAGGGAAACGCATTGGCGTATATTTTTTAGAAAGGGGAGCCGATCTGAAAGGCAGCATGGTGTACGACAGGGAACATTCTTCTTTTTCTGAATTGAAAAAAGGAATGATTGACTGGGATAGGGTGCTGGCAGATGTTTCCTGGTTTAATTTTTCTGCCATCAGCCCTGCATTAAATCAGGATGTGGCAGATGTTTGCCTGGAAGCTGTAGAAGCTGCCGCAAAAAAAGGCATCACTATTTCTGTTGATCTGAATTATCGCTCCCGTTTGTGGAAGTACGGAAAGCAACCCATTGAAATAATGCCGCAATTAGTTGAACACTGCGATGTGGTGATGGGAAATATCTGGAGTGCCAATACACTGCTTGGAACTGCTGTGGATGAAAACATTCATGATAAAAAAAGCAAGCAGGCTTATCTTGATCATGCGGCTGCTACTTCGCAGGAAATAATAAAATGTTTTCCAAAATGTAATACCGTTGCCAACACTTTTCGCTTTGATGGCGATGCTGATAATATTTTATACTACACCAGTTTATTTACAGAAGGACAACAATACCAGTCGCCGGAATTTACCTGCTCAGGAGTAGCTGACAGGTCGGGCAGCGGCGATTGTTTTATGGCCGGGCTTATCTATGGATTGTACAACCAGCATCAGCCGCAGGAATTATTAAACTATGCAACCGCAGCAGCTTTCGGAAAGTTGCAGGAACATGGAGATGCTACGGAGCAGGATGTGTTATCGGTAGGCAAAATTGGTTCGGCGGCTGAGGAAAGATAGTATTTGCTGTTTAAAGTATTCTCCATCCTCTTTTTAGAAAGGTCAGTGACGCAGTTTGTAAAAAAATCTCTAAATTAGTTGTGGTTGATGCATTTTCATTTGTCAATTCAAATAGGTAAGCATTAGGATTAGGTTGCCTCTTTGCATAAAACCATAAGCGAAAACGTTTTTTTGTAGGGGGCAGTTTTAGAAATTGCAACTCTTCTAAGGCATCAATTCTTAAGGTATCCTGTGCGTAGGATGATGTAATAAATAGATTGGGATATAGCAATCCTAATTTGAATAGAGAAGCTAATTTCTTTGGATCATTCAAAAGGATTACTACAGTACTATCGAATCCAAATATTGTTTTATTGTATTCTTGAACTTGGCCCTGATATTTTTGATACTCTTCTCTTTTATAATTTTCATAAAAGAATTTTTCAGCCCAATAATCTTCTTGTTGGCCTTGTGTATCAAAGTCAGTTCTAACAATAAATGTATCCTTTTGGGCTTTTGATGCAAAGGAGTTTAAAAGGATAGAAAGTGCAAATAGTAAAAAGTATCTCATAAATGTTTATGATACTTAAATATACACCACAACAATTGCGTTTCCAAAAAAAGCAGTAATGAAAATCAATAATCAGTAACTGCTACAACTTCACTTTTATCACCATCTTCTTTATCGGCTGATCATCTACAGCGATCATTGGTGCATGCACATCATCGGGGAAGAAGATGGCAAATTGCTGGTTGGTTAAATTGAAAAAAGTATCAGGAGTATCGCCATAATGGCAAACATCTTTCTCAGGATTGTAGTCATTCTTTGGTGCCGTGCAGGAATTTCTGGGTTTCCATCCTATCTGTTCATTGCCACGGATACACAACTGTATATCGATATGCTTATCGTGGCATTCAAACTTTGCAACTGAATCTGCTGCCGGGACTCCATTCTTATCTGAAACAATTGCCCGAAGGTCTTCACCATCAATTTCGTATTTGCCAACTTCGATCGTTTCTAAATTTACGCTGTTGATATAGTCAAATGCTTTTTCAAAAAGCTCATGCACAGCAAAACTTTTACTGGCGTTAACAAGAGAATCGATGATCATATAAATGGGTTAAACAGCCTCACCCCAACCCCTCTCCCGAGGAGAG